>JAERSX010000864.1 GCA_016845285.1 Deltaproteobacteria bacterium
CCCAAAATCTTTGGTCCGCCAGCGACCAATTTGGAGTTCAGCTCGTCACGCAATTCGGCCAACCGCGATTGGCAGCTTTCCTGACTCATCGCGGAACCGTCGGCGGTGTCGCTGGATTCGGATTCAACGCTGTGCAACGCCTCGATCAGCGAAACTGCGTGGGCAACCTCATCGGCTTTGCGGCTATATAGGCCACTAGGCAACTCCGAGTCGATCTGAACCACGGCGCGATCGGCTCGCCTCATCATGTCTTGAATCATGCCGACCAAACCCAGCTTGCGTCCGTCTTCAACGGAGTAAACATGGGCTACACCCGCCTCGTGCAGTTCGCCCGCTTCTTCGTCGGTGATGGTGCCGCCACCGCCGCCAAAAACGAGGATGTCCTCACAACCCTTCTCGCGCAGCAGCTCAACCATGTAGCGGAAGTACTCGACGTGTCCGCCCTGATACGACGACACCGCGATGGCATGCGCGTCTTCCTGAATCGCGGCTTCGACGATCTCTTCGACCGAGCGGTTGTGGCCGAGGTGAATGACTTCGGCGCCCTCTTGCAACAACACGCGGCGCATGATGTTGATGGCGGCGTCGTGGCCGTCGAAGAGAGAGGCGGCTGTGACCACCCGGAGCTTGTGCGTGGGCTGGTAGCGGTCGGTCTTCATGGCGCCGTCCTAACCTCCGCCGTGTTACATGGCCGGGCTCGTAGGCCCGCTCGCTGGCGCGGCCCGCGCACCCGCCCTCCGGCAGATTCTCTTGCCCCCGATCGAGGAGGAACTCGTGGCAGCTCCGGCCGCCGACTTCAAGGCCGCCCTGTCTCGCTTCCCAGCGGGCGTCACGGCGGTCACCATGGTGGGCCCCGACGGGGACCACGGCATGACGGCCAGCGCGTTCTGCTCGCTGTCGCTCGATCCGCCCCTCGTGCTTGTCTGTGTGGGCAAGAAGGGCGGCACCCACGAGCTCCTGAGCAAGTGCTCGGGCTTCGCCATCAACATCCTCTCGGAAGACCAGGTGAGCGTGTCCAATCGCTTCGCCGGCTGGTGGGAGGAGGGCAAGAGCAAGTGGGATGATCTGGAGATCACCCGTGGTGAGCACAGCGGAGCGGCCTTGATCGGCGGCGCCCTGGCTTGGCTAGACTGCACCCTGCATGCGGCCCACGACGGTGGCGATCACACCATCTTCGTCGGCCGGGTCGAGGCTGCGCGCTCTTTCGGAGAGCCCGGTAGCCTGGCCCCGCTAATGTACTTCGACAAGAGCTATCGCGGCGTCGGCTCCACCCTCTGAGCTGATGACGCAGCCGGGCGAGGCCCGGAAAGGACGTTCCAAATGGTGAAGGCCAAGCACGTCGTCGTGACCGGCGGTGGTCGCGGAATCGGAGCGGCGGTCGCCCGTCGCTTCAAGACCGACGGCTTCCGCGTCACGCTGATGGCGCGCACCCGAAATGAGATCGAGGGCCTGGCGGACGAGATCGGCGCCTACGCCGTACGCGTCGATGTCGGAGACCCAGCCAGCGTCGAGGCGGCCTTCATGGCGGCCGGACCGGTCGATGTGCTGGTGAACAACGCCGGCATGGTGCGCCCCTCACCGGTCACCAAGACCGATGTCCGGGTCTGGGAGGAGCACCTCAAGGTCAACCTCACTGGCTCGTTCCTCTGCGCGCTCAAGGTGCTGCCGGGCATGATCTCTCGGGGACGTGGCCGCATCATCAACATCGCGAGCACCGCCGGCTCCCGCGGGTACTCCAACTTCGCGGCCTACAGCGCCAGCAAGCACGGACTCATCGGCTTCACCAAGTCGCTGGCCGGCGAGGTTGCCGACAAGGGCGTCACAGTCAACGCCATCTGCCCTGGCTGGGTGGACTCGCCCATGACCCATGGCGCCATCGCCGCCATGATCGAGCGTGGCGACGAGCGCAGCCCCGAGGACATCCTGGCCACGTTCGTGGCGCAGAACCCACAGGGCCGGCTCATCACAGCCGATGAGATCGCCGAGACCATCACCTTCCTCTCGAGCGAGAGTGCACGCAGCATCAACGGTCAGATGCTGGTGCTCGATGGTGGCGAGCTCGCGGGCTAGTCCGCCTGAGGTCTCACGGCTCGAAGCGGTAGCCGATGCCGTGGACCGTCAGGATGTACCGGGGGTCGGAAGGTACCTTCTCGACCTTCTTGCGTAGCTTCAGGATCTGGTTGTCCACCGTGCGTGTCTGCATGTGCGGTGAATAGCCCCAGACGTTCTCCAGGAGTTCTTCTCGGGTGACGTCGCGGCCTTGGTGCTCGATGAGGTAGGCGAGGACACCAGCCTCATGCGTGGTGAGGCGCTGTTCTACAGAGCCTCGGCGGAGGATGCGTCGCCGCAGGTCGAGCTCGACCTCGCCCACTCGCACGCTCTCTGGGCTCCGCTTGGTCGTGTCCGCAGAGCGGAGGCGGGCGCGAACCCGCGCGATGAGCTCCCGCATGCTGAAGGGCTTGGGCACATAGTCGTCGGCGCCGCTCTCGAGACCTGCGACCCTGTCGTCCTCCTCGCCCCGGGCAGTGAGCAGGATCACCGGGACGTCGGAGTACCGGGCCTTGAGGCCTCGCAGGACTTCCAAGCCATCGATGCCGGGCAACATGATGTCGAGCAAGGCGATGTCGGGACGGTGGGTCTCCGCGTGAACGAGGGCAGTCTCGCCCCGATCGAAGTGGTGCACGTCGTAGCCGGCGTGTTCCAGAGCGCTCTTGATCCCGAGCGCGATGGTCTCGTCGTCTTCGACGAGCAGGATGTGGGCCGGTGCGGTCTCGCTCATCGCCTGTTCCTTAGCTTTAGGATGAATCGGGCTCCTCCATCGAAGCCCTCGCGACACTCGATGAGCCCACCATGGGCTGCGGCGGCCTCCGCCACGAAGCTGAGTCCCAGCCCGTGGCCGCCTGCCTTACCGCGCCCGGGTCGCTCGATGCGGGCGAAGCGTTCGAAAATGGTTTTTCGCATGGCCGGCGGCACTCCGATGCCATTGTCGGTCACTTCGAAGATGGTCCAGGCATCGTCGGGCAGACAGCGGATGAGGCAGCGCCCGGGCACGTCCTCGCGGCGGTACTTCAGGGCGTTGTCGAGGAGGTTGCTGATGGCGTCCCGCAAGAGGGCGCGGTCGGCTTCGAGCTCGGCGCACGGGGCGAGATCGGCCTCGAGTGTGGCGCCGTGTAGCTCGAAGCGAGGCCGCCAGTACTCGACCACCTCCTCGGCGAGCTCCAAGGGATCGACCGAGATCCTCTTGCCCGGGCGTCTGGCCCGCGCGACCTTGAGGATGTCGTCGATGCGGATCTCGAGACGCTGGGCCTCTTGGATGATCCGCTCCAAGAAGTTGCGGCGCTGTGCTGGGTCCTCGCCCACGCCCATGTCGAGGGTCTCGGCCATCACGCGGATGCCGGCCAGGGGTGTCTTCAGCTCGTGGGTCACCCGTGCGATGAAGGCCTGCTGGCGAGTCAGGAGCTCGCGCTGGCGGCGGTCGGCTGCCAGGCGGCCCAGGATGGCGATGATGCCGAGACACAGGGCCAAGGCAATGGGGGTCAGCTGGCCGATGAGCCAACCGAGGCCCTGTGGGCCGTCGGCCGGGGTTGGTCCGATGAGTGCAAGGCGGAGCTGAGGGAAGACCCGCTCGAAAGGCACCTCGGCCAGCACGAGGTCATTGGGACCCAGACCTCGTTCGGTGTAGAGCATGGTGCCGTCGCTGTCCATGACCGCTACGCGAGTCTGATCGGTGCCCGTGCCTCGGGAGAGGTGGCGCAGCAGAGCGCTCCCATCGAGCTGGATAGCGGCCACGCGGCCATGTCCGATGGGCGCGTACGCGAGCAGGAGCTCTCGATCGCCGTAGATGTCACTGGCGAAGCGCAGTGAGTCGGCGAGGCCATCTACATCTGGAACCGTCAGGGGGTAAGGCGCCTCCAGGTGCAAGGAGAGGCGATCTCGGACTTCTTGCCACCCCCGAAGACGCCGGTGGGCACGAGCGATCCGGTGGTCGAGGCTCTCGAGCTCACCGGGTGTGGCGAAGCCGGAGATGTCGTCTCGCACCAGCTTGGCGCCCGTGGTCAGCAAGCTCTCCAACTCCCCGCCGCTGAGCTCCGAGATCTCGGTGGCCGTGAGTAGCAGCAGTCGTTCGCGCCGTTCCTGTTGGTCCAGGGTCTCCAGCAGCCTGGCAGCCTGTGTTCTTCGCACGACCATGCGGTAGGCCGACAGCCCATTCTGGCTGGCGCGATCGAGGGGGAAGTCCAGCGCCGGATCGATCTCGTCGAGGGCTTCCAGGGCGAGCTCCGGCTGGTCGGCTGCCTCGAGAAATGCGGCGGATAGTGAGCTCGCGAGGAGCCTCACGGGTGTGGATCGGGTGCGGCAGCGTCGGAATTGAAGGCCCGCCACCTCAGGTGGAGCCGCCCGGCTCAAGAGTCGGGCTCGGCTCATACAGGGGTCGGCCAGGAGTTGTTCGCCGGCCTCGGCTACGGGAAGAGCGGGGTGCTCGAAGCGAACCGAGTCCGCCTCGAGCGACCAGACGTACGAGGCCTCGTACCAGCGGGTGCTCTGCCTCTGCAGGAGCTCGTGCTCGTAGGCGGGTGTGCCCTGGGCCAGCTCGAGGAGCCAAGCCTCCGCACGCTCTCCGAGGTTGTCTTCCCAGGTGGCCAAGCGATCATGCAGTGCGGACCGGATCCGGTCTGCAGAGTCCTCGGCCAGCTGCTGGCGGAGCTGGAAGGTGCGGACCGCGGCAAAGGTGGTGATGGTCGCGAGGGCTCCCACCATCAGCCAGGCGGAGAGCCGCCGCGACATCACCGGCGTGTCCATGGAGTTCACGGGTTCCACCTAGCCCGTCTCCATGGGGAAGTGGCTCGGGCGTGACCGTTGGGGACGGCGATGGGGCTGAGCTGATCGAGGTGCTCCTTCAGTGGAGTGGCACCACAGTGCCCGAAATTCCGTCTCCGATGCCGATGTCGGCCAGCGACATCCGCGCGGCATCCCGCACCAAGCCGCGGGGGTCATCCGTGGCTCGCTGGAGCTCGCGTCGAGCGAGGGCACGGGCGCCGGGGGGCAGTCTGGAAGACTTGAGCATCTCGCCGAGGGCGTCGAGAGCGCGGATCCGGGTGGGGGCGTTCTCGGTGCGGGCCTGCTCGACGAGGACCGCGACCGTGTTCACCGAGCCCTCACGGGACAAGAGACTCACCGCCTCGGGACCCGCGGTGGGGGCAAGGGAGGGATCGGGCGAGGACACCATGCCCAGGATGAGACGCTCGGGGTCGACGCCATACTGTCGGATTGCTTGCAGGGCACCAGGCTCTTCCTGGACCGCCCCTCTCGCGAGGTGCAGCAAGGCCCGGCGTCCCTGCTGGGCGTCTTCGAGCGCGTGGGCTGTGGACACCCAGCCGACCTGGGGGCGGCTCTCTGCGGGTTCCTGGGTACCGATGAGGAGGGCTGTGTAGGCGACCATGCGCTTCTCGGTGTGGCCGAGCGTGGTCCCATCGGAGCGGGCGAGCGAGGATGCGTGGTCACCGATCCAGCGCTCGAGGGAGGCGGGATCTGGCAGCTCGGAGGCAACGGTGTCCCGAAGCACCTGACGCTCGCGGTCCACGATGCGATCGTGGGCGAGCGTGGCGGAGAGCACCAGCCCAGGTTCCTCGTCTCGCGAGATGGACTCGAGCAGCGGCAACTCTTCTGGGGTCCCTTGCTCTCCAAGCACGTCGAGGGCGTTCGACACCTCTGTCGAAGCGGGCATCCGACCGGCCGGGTAGCGCCCGAGCACGCGGCTTGCGGCCGTGACCTCAGCGTTGCCGTCGACTTGTGTGGCGACCGGGACGTCGCTCGACTCCTCGCTGGAGCCTGCCCAGACCGTCGAACCCGCCGTGAGCACCGCGGTCATCGCGAGCAAGCGGGTGGCCCAGGTCATGGCTTCCTCCACAGCGTTCAGGTCGTCAGATGTGTCAGTCGTCCCTCGGTGCCGTTGGGTTCCCCGCTCCTGACCTCGGTGGTCTGGAGCGGGGTCCCACATTTACCTTAGACGGCTCTGACGCCGACCGCTGAAGGGGAAGCGACCCCAGGACCGTCTGTCGCTAGCCGCACTCGACCTCGACCACCTCGGTCTCGGGCTCGTTGGGCTCTACGCTGTCCGTCTCACCAACGTAGCGACCGACGACCTGAAGGTTGACCGAGCAGCTGCTGCCCTCCATCGTGACCTGGATGTCCATCTCGCCTTGGACGTGTGCGGGATCGGTGACGTCGGCGTCCAGGTAGATGGACATGCCCTCGGCGGGCTCTGCGACGTCGCTGTCTGGTTCGTCTTCATCCATGGAGTCACAGGGAGGGGGCGAACCTCCCTCGTCCTCGCCGTCGCTCTCGTCGGTCCACTCCTCGTCGGGCTCGTCGTCCATGGGCTTGTCGGGTGCGGAGCCGCTCTCCAGGTACGTGAATCCGCTGGCCATCAGCAGGCCATCACCGCGCTCGCCATTGAGCACGACCCCGTCGAGGTCGATGCGCACGCGATGGGGGCCGGGGGTCCGGACCACACCGGGGAGCATCAAGCCGTCCATGCCGCTGAAGTCGATGTCGCAGCTTCCGCTCTGGATGGGATCGCCCAGGTGGAACTGCCAGGCGCCTTGCGTCAACGGCGTGTGCTCTGGGGCCGGCGTGGTCTCTTCGGGGTCGAGATCACAACCCATGGCGAAAATGCACATCAGAGGGGCGGCGAGCATGGCGATGGACTTCATGAGTTCTCCTGGGGTGTGTCCCTAAGGAGAGCAAGAGCCGTGCCAGGATCGTATGTGACTGATATCACGTATGTTGTTGGCTGAGGCGGTCGGTCCGCGGCCGGAATTCACGACACTGGAGTCGTAGCCGAGGTCGGATGTCAGCCTGTCAGATCGCTCGCGCGCTGGACCCGGTTCCGACCCGCATGCTTCGCTGCATACAAGGCCTTGTCGGCACGCTGGGTCCAGGCCAGGACCGACTCGCCCTCAGCACGCTCCGCCACACCGAAGGATGACGTGACGCTGAGGCCGTCAGCGGTGCGGCTCCAGTCGTGCTGGTCGATGTGGTCACGAACGCGCTCTGCCACCTCTGCGGCCTTGCCCTCGCTGCTGCCCGGAAGGAACAACACCACCTCGTCTCCGCCGTACCGGACGCAGGGATCTGCGTCGCGCACACCCACCATGACCAAGCGACCGACGGCGCGGAGGACCTCGTCACCCACGTGGTGGCCAAAGGTGTCGTTGATCGACTTGAACTTGTCGACGTCGACGAACGCGCAGGACACCGGAATGCCGGAGCGTTCCCAACGTTCGATGAGCACGGGCAGCTCGTCGTCCATGAAGGCGCGGTTGAGCAGGCCGGTCAGGGGATCGCGATTGACGGCCTCGAGGCGCTCGACCACACGGGTCAGGTGGCCGATCTCGTCCAGGGAAAGCAGGTCGAGGCGAATGGAGACAGCACCCACCTCGAGGAGGTCTCCTGGACGCAGCACCGCGCGTGACACCGGTCGGCTGTTCACCGAGGTGCCGTTGGTGGAGCCCAGGTCCTTGACGGTGATGGTTCCGTGGCTGTCGGCGGTCACCTGTGCATGGCGCTTGGAGACCGTCGGGTCGTTGAGGCGGAGGTGTGCTCGCTCATCTCGACCCAGCACGACCGTCTCGTCGGCGTCCAAAACCACATGGCGCAAGAGATCTCGGCCAGCCAGAACCCGCAGTGTGGGCAGCAGGTGTCGCTGCATGGCTCCGGGTCGGACCAAGCGCTGCGTCACGTCGACAGGATCGTCCTCATCGAACTCTTCGAGCGGAGACAGGGTCTGGGGGTCGTGGCTCAAGATCCGGAGTGTCCTGGACAGGCGGATTCCAAAGTGGGGCCGCCTCGTTGGGGGGCGCCGAACGAAGGTGTCAGGGCCCCAGGCGACCGTAGCACGAGCCAGCCGGGCGGGCGGAGGCCAACGACAAAACCCCGACGCCGAGGGCGCCGGGGTATCTCTGGAAGTCGGCGCTCTACTCGTAGATGGGCGTCTCGGCGACCCGGAACGAGAAGGTGTACCAGTTGGCCAGTTCGTCTTCGGACACGGCCTCGGACTCGATGCCGATGTACAGCTTGTCGTAGTCGCCGTCGACGTAGTAGTCGCGGATCTCACCGTCGTCGTTGCCGTCGTCGGGGTCGACCGTGGCCACGTCGAGCTGGTTTCCGTCGCCGTCGTAGAAGGAGACCGCGGCGTCGAGGAGCGAGCCGACCTCGGCCGCCATGATGGCGCAGCTGACGTACTTGCCGTCGAGGCCGCCCACGTCGTCGGCGTCGATGGCGAAGTAGTCGACGACATCGTCCTCGCCGAGCTCTCCGCGGGCGTTGCCGTAGAAGTAGCCGGCGGTCGAGGTGCTCTCGGTCGCGGTCAGGTCGTCCGCGAAGGAGACGGACTCGTTGTCGCCTTCCTCTTCGACCGACGAGTTGACGTACCAGACCATGTTGGCCTGGTAGAAGGAGCCTGAGCCCCAGCTTCCGTCGGTGCTCTCGATCTGCAGGTAGTAGTCCTCGTAGATGTAGCCACCCTCGCCGTCGTCTTCGCCCGGGGGCAGGAAGAAGAGGATGCCCACGTCGTAGAACCAGTCACCGTACTGAGAGAAGTCGGGGTCGGTGGTCTGGGCCAGCACGTTCCAGTCCGCGTCGTACAGGGTGACCATGGGTGAGGAGTTGTTGGGCATGTCTGGCCAGAACGAGAAGGTGAACCAGCTGCCGTCGTCGCCGCCGGTCATGCCCATGTGCCAGACGTCGATGTCGCCCTCGTCGCCGAACCAGCCGTAGAGCTCGGTGGCCACAGCCGCAGCGGAGTCGCTGTAGTTGCCACCGACACTGTCGGGATCGTGGAAGCTGCTGTAGATGCCCTGGTTGATCTCGTCGTCTTGGAGGGACTGTACGTCCTCGACGGTGTCGTTGGGCTCGATCTCGATCTGTCCGATGTCGAAGGCCACGCCCCAGAGCTCGTACTCATACGTGCTGCCGCCGGTGGGACCATCGGAGCTGGTGTCCCAGTCGGACCACTCGAGGACCTCGATGTAGTAGGTGCCCGTGTACTCGGCCTGGAAGTACATGCCGGAGTCGGTCTGCCAGTAGCGGTGGGGCATGTCGTCGTTGACGGCGATCTCGTTGCCATCCTGGTCGTAGATGCGCAGCACCGTGTCGGGCTCGGCATCTTCCTCGAAGACGTAGTCGGCGGTCGCGATCAGGATGCCCCCACCCTCTTCGGCCTCGATGGCGAAGAAGTCGCTGTCTCCGGCCTCGTCGATGGCGTCGTTAGCGAGGATGTCGCCCCAGCCGTAGTCGCCGATGCTGCCGAGCATCGCGGCCTCGTCGATGGTGTTTCCGGCATCGACTGTG
>JAERSX010000865.1 GCA_016845285.1 Deltaproteobacteria bacterium
GGTACGAGGCCTGCGGCGGCGAGCAGCGCGTAGGTGTACGGGTGGTGCGGCCCGCTGCGAAGGCGGTCGACCGGGAATTCCTCGACCACTCGTCCGGCGTACATGACCACGACACGCTGGCAGGCATAGGCCACCAGTGGCAGATCGTGGCTGATGAGCAGGTAGCCTCGGCGGGCGTCCCGGCGGGTCAGCAACAGATCGATGATGTCGGCCTTCAGGCCCGCATCCAGGCCCGCTGTCGGCTCATCGGCAACGATGAGATCGGGCTCTGTGAGCAGCATTCGAGCGATGCCGACACGACGCTTCTCGCCCCCACTGAGCTGGTGCGGCCACGCGCCAGACCGATGGGACAGCCCCACCTGTTGGAGTGTGGCTTCGATGAGGGCGCCCGCCGACTCCGTGGGGCGGTGGAGGCGCGCAGACTCCCGGAGAATTTCCTGCACGCGGAGGCCCGGGTTCAGGTGTGCCTCCGCGTTCTGGAACAACAGCTGGAAGCGACGCCGAAAGCGACGGCGTTCGTCAGCCGTCATCCGGTCGAGGCGGAAGCCCAGGATCTCGACCACACCGAGCTCATAGGGCACGAGCCCGAGTGCGGCGCGAGCCAGCGTGGTCTTGCCGGAGCCGCTCTCCCCGATGAGGCCCACGCGCTCGCCCTGGGCGACCTCGAGATCGACGCCGTCCACGGCTGCCTCGGCGTTGTTGCTGCGCAACAGGCCGCGCTGGAAGCGCTTCACCATCCCCCGAACCCGCAGTGCCGGTGTGCCGCTCACAGAAGACCTCCAGCGACACGCGCAGTGGCCACGAGGAGGCGTCGGGTGTGGGGGGAGTTGCCGGACTCCAGGCGCTGAGCGTCCAGCTCATCGACCACCTGGCCATCGTGCAGCACCACCACGCGTGCGGCCAGCGTGGGCACGATGCGCAGATCGTGCGTGATGAGCAGGATGCCGATTCCAGAGTCTCGGAGCTGACGGACGTGGTCGAGGATGCCCTTCTGCACCGTGGGATCGAGGCCTGTGGTGGGTTCGTCGGCGATGAGGAAGCGTGATCCACGGGCCAGGGCCAGGGCGATGCACACCCGCTGAGCCATGCCGCCGCTCAGCTCGTGTGGGAAGAGGTTGACCACGAGCTCTGGCCGCTCGAATCCGGCGCGGCGCAGCCAGGTGAGGGGAGAGCGGTCCTCTGCGCTCAGGGTGCCGTCCCTGGCTCGCAGCAAGAGAACCTCCGCGACCTGCTTGCCCACGCGCCACAAGGGATCGAGGGCCGCCAGGGCGTGCTGGGGGAGGTAGCCCACGAGCCGGCCTCGGATGGCTGTAAAGGCCCGTTCCCGGGCGGCTTTTCCGCTCGCTTCGTAGGGCGTGTGGACCTCGTCACCCACCCGAACCGTGATGCCTCCGGACACCACACCCGGCTTGGGCTGGACGAGCCCGAGGCAGCTGCGAGCGGTCATGGTCTTCCCGCTACCCGACTCTCCGACGAGGGCCACCAGCTCACCCGCCCCGAGGCGCAGGGAGACTCCGCTCACCAGCTCTCGTTGGCGCGCCATGATGGTCAGATCGGAGACGACGAGTTCGTCAGCCACGCCGGCCCTCCGCGAGGTTGCTGGCGGTGAGCACGGTACCCAGGATCGTGATCCAGATTGCGAGGGCGGGGGCCATCCAGGCGAGCACATTGCCGTCTGGGATACCGAATTCGAAGGCCAGCATGTTGCCCCACGAAGGCGCTGGCTCTTCCACTCCGAAGTCGCCGATGTATCCGAGAGTAGTCTCCAGGAGCAGATAATAGCCGAACAGGTAGAGTAGATGCCGCCCGATGAGCCGCCGGCAGCTCACCCACAGGAGGTGGTACCAGAGGATGGACGAGGGGGAGACACCGTGGGCACGTGCTGCGTCTACGAAGTCCGCCGTGCGTAGAGCCTCGAGGCGGGTGTAGACCGCCTCACCGAGGGCGGGGGCGTAGGCCACTCCAGCTGCCACCGCGATGACGACGGTCTCGTTGCCGTAGATGGCGCAGGCCAGCAGCACGAGCACGAAGCGTGGCACCGAACCGAGCACCGTGAAGAGGTAGCGTACGGCTTGGGCGGCCACTCCGCCGCGGTAGCCAGCGATTCCCGCGGCGGGCAGGGCCACGGCCAGCGTGACCACTCCGGCGGCCAGGCTGGGGCCCACGAAGGCCTCACTCGCCGTGACCAGACGCCAGAACACGTCGCGCCCCATGTGGTCGGTTCCCAGCCAAGCGTGTCCGCCGGGGCCCAGGTTGGCCTGGGTATGGTCCACGTCCGCGACCACGTCAAAGCCCACCATGAGGCTGACGCACCAAGCCAGCACCACCACAGCCAGGATGCCGGCGCCCACCATCGCGCTCGTGCGCATCAGGCCTGACTCCGGAGTCGTGGGTCGACGACCACCCGCACGACATCGCCCAGCAAGCGTGCCCCACACACCACCAGGGCAGCGCAGAGGGTGAGCCCCATGGCGAGGTTGTAGTCGCGACGAAGGCAGGCCTCCCACAGGAGCGCCCCCGCGCCGTTCATGAGCAACACCTTCTCCAAGATGATGAGCCCGCCCACCATGAAGGTGACACGGCTGCTGGCCAGGCTGCTCAGCGGAGGGATGAGGTTCCAGGCCTCGTGTTTTCCGGGGCTCCCGCCTCGCGCGATGGCTGCCTCGACGTAGCCGGACTCACGGATCTGGACGATCTCGTTCTCCGTGGCGGCGTGAAGCTCGATGAGGCTGCTGGAGCCAACGGCGAGCACGGCGATGGCGATGGCCGTTCGTAGGGGCGAGGCCTGGCCGGGAAGCGCGAACCAGTCGGGCCGTGGGATCCATCCGGCCTGGATGGCGTGGAAGGTCACGTCGTTGAGCCCGACGACGATGACGTACGCGAGCAGGAAGACCGGAGCCACGCTCAACACTTCGACGAGTCGTCTCAGTGCACTTCGGCGTCCAGCCGTCAGGCGACCGAGCACCAGGGCGAGGCCCATGCCGAGGAGCAGCGCGGGCAAGAGCAACCGGAAAGACCGCGCAACAGCCGGCTTGACGAGCTCCACGACAGAAGCGCCTGGCCGAACGGTCAGGCTGTTGCCGAAGTCACCCTGCAGACCTCGGGCCACGAAGCCTGCAAAGCGAACGGGGAGTGGCTCATCGAGGCCCCACTCTTCTTCCAGATCGGCCCGCAGCTCCTCACCATTGGGGAGCAGGTCGATGGGGTCGCCCGGCGCAGCCCAGAGCAGTGCCTGCAGCAGGAAGGCAGCGCCCAGCAGCGTGGCGACGAACCACCCCGTACGGAGCACCAGCGCCCGCACCAGACGTCCGGCAGCGACGGCATCTTCGGAAGAGCCGCCGCTCACCGCATCTGCCAGTCCGTGGCCCAGGTGAAGAAGTAGAAGGGATGGATGACGACGTTGCGCACCGACGTGCTCATCGCGCTGTAGCTGTCCAGGGTCCACAAGAAGATCATCGGGGTGTCATTGCGAACGATCGAGTGGATCTGCCGCATGGCGGCCTTCTTTTCCTGTGGGTCGGTGGTGGTGCGCGCCTTGTCGAGGAGCTCGTCCACGTCGTGGTTGACGTACCCGGTGAAATTTCGGCTGCCGTTGCTGTGGAACTGCTCCCGCACGTCCTCGTTGCGATCGAAGCTCCACTGGCTGAGGATCACATCGAACTCGCGGTCCTTCCAGACCATGGCCTTCCACCGAGCTTCGTCGAGAAAGTCGACATCGACACCGATGCCGGCAGCCTGCCACTGGCTCTGCAGGTTGATGACCACCTCTTGCGAGGACTCCAGCGACTTGTGCGCGTAGACCTTGATCTCGAGTGGCTTGCCGTCCTTGGACCAGCTCCCGCTCTCTTGGGCGTACCCCGCTTCCTCGAGCAGTGCGGTGGCGTCCATGGGCGCGTGGGCCCAGCCACTCACGTCGTGGTTGTAGAAGGGCGAGGACTTGACGAAGGGCCCGCTGAGGATGTCGCCCGTCCCAACCGGCGCGAGGAGGGCCTCCACATCCACCAGCTGGGCGAGGGCCTGCCGCACCTTCGGGTCCTGGTAGGTCGTGCGGTCCATGTTGAACCCGAGGTACCACCAGGAGTTGGTCTGGTAGGGGTACAGCTCCACCTTGCGGTTGTTCTGCAGGACGGCGAGGTCCCGCGGCAGCACCCGCACGAGGGCCTCGAGGCTCTCGTAGAGCAGCAACTTGGCCTGGTAGTTCTTGTCGGACACCTCGCGCATCACGATCTCGTCGAGGCGCACGGTGCCGTTGTAGTTCTCGTTTGCCATCAGCGAGATGGAGTTGTCGTCGTTGAAGTTGGCCAGCGTGTAGGGACCTGTGCCGATGGGGTTGGCGCGGAACGGGTCGGTGCGCTTCAACGTGGTGCTGTCGAAGCCGTGCTTGGGCAGGATCTTGAAGAAGAGCTTGTCTTCCGGACGTGCCTCGGGATGCGCGAAGGTCAGCTTCAGCGTGTACGCGTCGATCACCTCAGCCTTGTCGATCCACGCAACCCGCCCCGCCTCGGTGGACAGTGTGCCGCGGTCCTTCATGGCCTCGATGGTGAAGACGACATCTTCCGCTGTGAACGGGCTGCCGTCGTGCCAGCGCACGTCCTGTCGCACGCTCACGGTCAGCTCCGTGAAGTCCTCGGAGAGCTCGGCGCTCTCGGCGAGCAGTGGGCTCGTCGCGAGATCCTTGTTGTCCGTGTAGAGGCCGCTGAAGAGCAGCTCGTTGATTCGAGCCTCGCTCATGGTGGTGGCGAACACCGGATTGGCGATGGCAGGGGCTTGGTCCTCCGCGTAGCGGAAGGGTGCGCCTGACGCCGTCAGCGACGTCAAGAGGAGCACGGGGACCAGGGA
>JAERSX010000866.1 GCA_016845285.1 Deltaproteobacteria bacterium
ATCCTGGCCAGCCGGCAGATCGCCGAATTCGCGCCCTACCTGCGGGTCACACCCTTCACCGACGGGCTCACCGACGACAACCTGGCGTCGTTCTTCGAGGGCCTCGACCTGATCGTCGACGAGTGCGACGACTTCCGCATCAAGCTCCTCATCCGGGAGGAGGCCCGCAGGCGGCAGATCCCCGTGGTGATGGAGACCAGCGATCGGGGCCTGGTCGACGTGGAGCGCTTCGACCTCGAGCCAGAGCGACTCCCCTTCCACGGCCTGCTCGCCGGGGTCCGCTCCGAAGACCTGGGGACGATGGGAGACGGGGCGAAGCTGGAGATGCTGCTCCGGCTCATGGACCCGACCCAGATCTCCGCCCGGGGCTGTGCCTCGCTGCTCGAGACCCGGGAGACCCTGGAGGGCTGGCCCCAGCTGGCCTCCGACGTGGTCCTGGGGGGCGCATCGGCCTGTGCAGCGGTGCGGCGGATCCTGCTCGGGCAGCCCGTGCCCTCGGGCAGCCGACGGGTGGATCTCGAGGCCGTCCTCGCCGACGACGACACGTCCGGCTCCCTGGCAAGCCCCGCTCCCGACCGCCCCGACGAGGCGCTCGCCGACCTCTCATCCGTGCCGCCAGACATCCAGTGGATCGTCTCCATGGGCACCCGGGCACCGTCCGGCGGAAACGCACAGCCCTGGACCCTGCGCTGGTCCGCCCCCCACCTCGACGTCATCCACGACCCCACGCGCGACCAGGGCCACCTCAACGTCGCCTCCCTCGCCGACCACCTGGGGCTGGGCGCGCTCATGGAGAGCCTGGAGATCGCCGCCACCGCGCGGGGGCTCCAGGCCAACGTCGACCTGTCTGCGGCGCCGCACGCCCACGTGGCCCGACTCAGCCTTCACGAGGCCCCCGGCCCCGTGGATGTGCACGCGGCCTGGCTGGAGCGTCGCGAGACCAACCGCCACGACGGAGACGGCTCCCCCCTCACCTCGTCGGAGCGCAACGCCCTGAGCGCCCAGGCCACACGACACGGCGTGGGCCTGTCCTTCGTGGAGGGCGCCGGCCTCCACGCCCTCGCCGATGTCCTGGGCGCCTCGGATCGAATTCGCTTCTTGAACCCCAGGCTCCACGCAGACCTCGTCAGCGAGCTGCGGTGGACCCCCGAGGAGGTGGAGGGGACCCGGGACGGCATCGACATCCGGAGCCTGGGACTCGACCCCGCCGGCCTGGCCGCGCTGCAGCTCCTCGCCCGTGGCGACGTCGTGGCGACGCTGCGCGAGCTGGGACTCGGCGGCGCCCTGCAGCGGCTCGGACGCAGCGCCGTCACGAGCGCATCCGCGGCGGTGCTGTTCACCATCCCGGGCCTCAGCAGGGAGCAGGGATGTCGAGCCGGCCGTGCCCTGCAGCGGGTCTGGCTGGAGGCCGCACGCCTTGGGTTGGGTTTCCAGCCCATCGGCACCATCCTGTTCATGCATCGCATGCTCGGAACCCCAGGGGGCGCGACGTTTCAGCCAGAGGAGAGCGGGGCCCTCGAACAGGGGGTGCACCAACTCAAGAGGCTCTTCGCCACCGAGGATGCTGAGGAGGCCGTGTTCCTCTGTCGGGTGCATCGGGCAACAGCCAGCCACGAGGTCCGGTCGCTACGACGGGAGCTGGGAGCCGTGCTCAGCATGGGGAGCTGAGCGGGTCCTCATCGCTACAGAGGCCTCGACGAGGCTGGAAGGAACGCCTCAAAGTGTGTGGGCTTCATCCTCGGACCGCCAACGAAGTCGGTCCGAGGAAAGCTCGACGACTGCATGAGAGAGCGCACGGTGTGCCAGCCCGCAGGTGGGTCCGCGTACACCGCAGACCACACCTCGAAGCGCTCCAAGGCGAGGTACATCAGCACAGCCGGCCTCTGAAACCCGTGGTAGGGCTGGTCCTGGCGTAGCTGGGAAAACCCGAAGAGCGTCTCGTAGTAGCGCACCCTGCTCGGGGGGATGGTGATCAGGCATTGCGAGGCACCGAGGACACGACCTCCGTAGAAGAGCGCCGCGGCCTGAACCAGGACGGCGAGACCTGTCCCGCGCTCCTCCGGCACCACAGCGAGGGAGCCGATCTCGAAGACGCTCCCGTCCCGTCGGCAGCGACGGGCAGCCTGCGGATAGCTGCGCTCCACCGGAAGCCCCGTGGCACCATCGTGGAAGACCGAGGCCGTCCCGACGACACGACCCGCACGTCTCGCGACGAGGACCGTGGTCCGACCGAAGCAATGGTGTGACTGAAGCCACATCTCTTCAGGCTGCCGCTCGATGTACCCGAGCTCCACGTAGCTGTCGTGGACGACGCGAAACGCCCCTCGAAAGTCTTCGTCTCGGCCCGCGACCTCCACCTGAACGCCCTCCAGGGCGGTGTCCTTGACCCAGCCCCGGGCTCGTCGAAGCCCGTCTTCCGCCTCCAACCGCCGTGGCTCTGCGGACGTGGGCATGGACATGAAGCGTTTCCTCTCGCCAGCTGGCACGAGGGCCCGGGAGCCCTGCACACGCCGCCAAGGTATCGCGTGATCGGCTGGGCCTGCAGGCGCCGCGTGCATCGGTGCCGTGTGACCGCACACCGCTGTAAAGCGGGCACCCCCAGCAGGACTCGAACCTGCGACCCACGGCTTAGAAGGCCGTTGCTCTATCCACCTGAGCTATGGGGGCTCCGGCCCGGGCCTAACCAGCGACGCCAGCCACTGCCCCCGAGACCATGCCCCCACGCCCCCGCTGGATAGAGGTCGGGAACCCAGAGGTGCCCGCGTGTCCGTCCCCCTTCATCGACCGAAGCCCGTGCGTGGCCGTGCCGTACCGGTAGACCGCTCGCGCTCCCCGCAGCGGGCCGCAGAGCGCTTGGACCAGGGCGATCTGCTCATGGTCACCGACCACTTCCGCACGGGCGTGCAGATCCTCGAC
>JAERSX010000867.1 GCA_016845285.1 Deltaproteobacteria bacterium
CAGGTCTTCCTGTCCACCCAGTACATCCGCCACCACAGCAAGCCCTTCTACACCCCAGAGCCCGACGTGGTGCACGAGCTCGTCGGCCACGCCGCCACGCTGGTGCATCCCGCCATCGCGGAGCTGAACCGCCTGCTGGGCCAGGCCGCGACGGTGGCCTCCGAGGTGGAGATGGCCCGGCTCAACCGGGTCTACTGGTACACGATCGAGTTCGGCCTCGTCGAGCAAGACGGCGAGCCCAAGGCCTTCGGCGCCGGGTTGCTGAGCAGCGTGGGCGAGCTCCGCGACTTCGCCACCCACGCCCGGCTCCAGGACTGGGACCTCGACCGCATGTCGGCGACCCCCTTCGATCCCACCGCCTACCAGTCCACGCTGTTCGTCGCGCCGACCTTCACACGCCTGCTCGTCGATCTCAGCGTCTGGGTGCGGACCGGCGGCTGGCGCGGCGACGCGGCCGTGACCGCAGAGTTCGGGGCGCTGGAGATCTGACCCTCACACCGCTCCCGCTGATCGCGTCTACGGAGACAGGTCCCCAGCTGCGATGTCGATGCCCAGGCTCGACAGGCACCTGGCTGCGAGGGCCGCTCACCTCGGATACGCACCCGACGCCACAGGAGGCTCCATGCGCCACGCGCTCCGGGCCGCCACGTTGGGCGCGGTGCTCTGCAGCACCGCCGTCGCGGACGAGGCGGTCTCCATCCCCTTCGAGCACTATGAACTCGACAACGGCCTCGATGTCATCCTGAGCGAGGACCACAGCGTCCCCTTCGTGCAGGTCAACCTCTGGTACGACGTCGGCTCCAAGGACGAGGAGGCCGGTCGCACCGGCTTCGCCCACCTCTTCGAGCACCTGATGTTCCAGGGCTCGGAGAACATGGACTCCGACTACTTCGTGCCGCTGCAGCGCATCGGCGCCCAGATCAACGGCACCACCAGCTTCGACCGCACCAACTACTTCGAGGGTGTGCCCAGCGAGGAGCTGCCGCTGGCGCTCTGGATGGAGGCCGACCGGCTGGGGTGGCTGCTGCCAGCGCTCACCGAGGAGAAGCTCCAGAACCAGAAGGACGTGGTGCGCAACGAGCGACGCCAGCGCTACGAGAACCGGCCGTACGGCATGTCCTGGGTCTGGCTCTTCGAGAACCTGTACCCAGAGGGTCACCCCTACCACGTGCCCACCATCGGCCGTCACGAGGACCTCGAGGCCGCCACCATGGACGACGTGAAGGCCTTCTTCGCCACCTGGTACGTGCCCAACAACGCCAGCCTGAGCATCTGTGGCGACTTCGAACCTGCCGAGGCCAAGGCGCTGGTCGAGCAGTACTTCGGTGAGATCCCGCGCGGCGAGGACCCCACCCACGTGACCGTCGAGCCCACCGTGCTCACCGAAGAGAAGGTGGTCCGCGAGACCGACGCGGTGCCCCACGACAAGGTCTGGATCGCCTGGCCCACGCCACCCCTCTACGCCGAGGGCGATGCCGACCTCGACATCCTGAGCGACGTGCTCACCGACGGAAAGGAGAGCCGGCTGTACGAGCGCCTCGTGCGCGACAAGCAGATCGCCAAGGACGTGAGCGCCTTCCAGTACAGCGCCCGCCTGCAGAGCCAGTACATCATCATGGCCACCGCGGCCGCGGGCCACACCACCGACGAGGTGGTGGCCGAGATCGACGCCGTGCGCGCCGAGCTCCGAGAGCAGGGCCCCACCGACGACGAGGTGGGCGTCAGCAAGCTCAACTGGGAAGCCAATTTCTACAACGATCTGCTGAGCATCAACAGCAAGGCGAACCGCCTCAACAGCTACAACACCATCACGGGCGACCCCGGCTTCATCGAAGCAGACCAGGCCCGCTACCAGGCCGTGACCGCCGACTCGGTCCAGGCCATCATCCAGAGCCACCTGACGCCCACCGGCCGGGTCGTGCTCCACATCAGCCCAGAGGAGGGCGAGTGATGCCCACGACCTTGCTCCTGACCGCCCTCCTCGCCGGCTGCGGCCCGAAGGAGGCGCCCGAGGTGGCTGCCGAGGCCGCTCCCGCCACCTTCGACCGGACCCAGCGCCCAGCGCCCCTGTCTCCCCGGGCCTTCGCGGTGCCGCCCGTCGCCTCGGGCACCCTGGCGAACGGTGTGGGCGTCGAGGTGGTGGAGAACCACGAGGTGCCCATGGTGTGGGTGCGGGTCGAGTTCGCAGCCGGCAGCTGGACCGATCCCGCCGACCGACCCGGCCTGGCCAGCGTGGCCATGGACATGCTCAACGAGGGGGCCGGGGACCTCGACGCCGCGCAGCTGAGCTCCGCTGAGAGACGCCTCGCAGCCAGCCTCTCGACCAGCGCCAGCCTCGACGGAGCCTCCGTGGAGCTCAAGGCGCTCAAGCGCAACCTGGAGCCCTCGCTGGCCCACCTGGCCTTGGTGCTGACCCAGCCCACCTTCCCCCAAGGAGAGTGGGAGATCGTCCAGAAGCGACGCCTGGCCGACCTCGAGACGTCGCTCAGCACGCCCACCAAGATGGCCCAGCGGGTCTATGACAACCTGCTGTACGGCGACTGGTACAGCGGCCAGATGCGGACCGCCGAGAGCTACGCGGCCATGGATCCCGCCCAGCTGCAGTCCTGGTGGGACACCCACGGGGTGCCTGCTCAGGCCCAGATCTACGTCGGCGGCGACACCACCCTCGCCGAGATCACCCCGCTCCTCGACGCCGCCTTGGCCGACTGGACCGGCGGTGAGCCTCTGGAGACCACCCTGCCCGCGGCCGACCAGCTGCCCGAGCTCGACCCGAGCGTGCTCTACCTGGTCGACAAGCCCGGCGCGGCCCAGTCCGTCATCCGCATGGGCCGGTTCAGCATCGACCGCCAAGACCCTCGGTACCCAGCCTTCCGCCTCGCGAACCAGGTCATGGGCGGGTACTTCTCGTCGCGCATCAACATGAACCTGCGCGAGGACAAGGGGTGGACCTACGGGGCCCGCACCAGCGTCTACACCTCGTACCTGCCGAGCGAGTGGACCGCGAGCACCTCGGTCGTGACCGAGCACACGGCGGCCAGCGTCGCCGAGCTCATCGCCGAGGTCGATGGCGCCCGCGAGGCCGCACCCCTCACCCAGGACGAGCTGGATGCCGCTCGCGGCTACCTGCTCGGCACCTGGCCCAAGCGCTTCGAGCAGCCCAACTACCTGCTCAGCCAGCGCCGGGACGTGCGTCGCTACGGCCTCCCCGACGACTGGATCCCGTCCTACCCAGACAAGCTCCGCGCGGTCAGCGTGGACCAGGCCCAGTCTGCCTGGAACGAGCTGCTGAGCAGCGATGAGCTCGTGATCGTCGTGGTGGGAGACAAGGCGGTGGTGGCCGAGGAGCTGGCCGCGTTGGGACGGCCCTTGGTCGAGCTGGACGCGCACGCAGAGGTGAAGGGGGAGTAGGGCATGCCCCACACCCTCGCCGATCTCTCGGGCCCCCGAGAGATCCCCTTCCTCGGCAGCCTCACACACATGGCCGCAGACCCTCTGGCCTTCGTCACCCGCCTCAACCGCGAGCACGGCGGCTGCGTGCCCTTCCGCATCGGCCCGCAGCAGACCATCTTGCTCACGGAGCCATCGCTCATCGAGGAGCTGCTGATCAAGCACCGGGCAGCGTGCATCAAGGACCCCGTCACCGCCGGGCTCTCCGACTTGCTGGGCAACGGCCTGCTCACCGCAGAGGGCGAGCGCTGGCGCCGCAACCGTCGACTCATGGCGCCCAACTTCCAGCACCGTCACCTGGCATCGCTGGGCGCGACCATGGTGGCGAGCACCGACACCGCCTTGTCGGAGGTGACAGCCGGCGAGCTCGATGTGCACGACCACATGATGGACCTCACCCTCGACATCGCCACACGCACTCTCTTCGGGACCGTCCTGGACGACGCAGCACGCGTGGGGCCCCTGCTCGAGGAGCTGATGGAGTGCTTCGAGACCGAGGTGCGGTCCTGGCGACGCCTGCTGCCACGCTGGGTGCCCACACCCCTGCGGCGGCGTACTCACGCCAACCGTGCGCAGCTACACGAGATCCTCGGGGTGATCGTCAGCCGCAAGCGCGCCGAGCTCCAGGCACTGCCGCTCGACGCCGAGGCCCCGTCCGATCTGCTGACCCGCTTGATCCTCACCCGCGACGAAGACGGCAAGGGCATGGACGACGCCCAGCTCGGCGACGAGGTGCTGACCCTGTTCCTGGCCGGCCACGAGACCACCGCGCTGTCCATCAGCTACGCACTGTGGCTCCTGGCCACCCACCCCGAGGTCCAGTCCGCGGCCCGAGCCGAGGTCGACTCCGTGC
>JAERSX010000868.1 GCA_016845285.1 Deltaproteobacteria bacterium
GACGCAGACCCCACCGTGTCCTTCGCTGACGATGTGTGGCCCATCCTCGAGGACAAGGGCTGCAACACCTGCCACGCCGACGACACCTACCATCCCGGCCTGCTGCTCTCTGATGCGCCCACCGCCTACACCACCCTCACCGAGGATGAACCGGACGACACCAGCACGCACTCGACCTACGTCGTAGCTGGTGATGCGGATGGCTCTCTGCTGGTCGACAAGATCTCCAACGATCCCCCGAACTACGGTGGGGTGATCATGCCGAGCAGCGACAACGCCATGGACGACGAGCAGGTCGGGACCGTGAAGACCTGGATCGACGAGGGCGCCCTCGACAACTGACCGTCGTGCTGCAGACCCATGCGAAGCCGCCACTCGACGCAGTTGCGCTGTCGTGACGCTCATCGAGGGCAGACGCCCTCTCCACGCCTCGACCTCGCCATCGGGGGCAGCGCCACCAACGACCCGTCCACGGCCTTGCTGCGCATCTTCGGAGACGACTCAGTCAGCGCCGAAGACGCCTGTGCGCTCCGGGCCCAGCGGGCCGGGGGGGTGGACAAGGTCTTGCGGGGCTTCGGCCACCTGGCACCGCAGGCCCCCGCCGATGATGGCCTTCGCCTCGAGTGATGTGCCGACAAGGTGAGCCAACTCTACGACCGCATGGTGGCGAGCACCGGAGCCTGCGCCCATCCGAGCCCGACCTGCCGAGCGCGTACGACGACACGCGGGTCGGCACCATCGTCCACCGAGGCGTCTACGACTCGTGACACACCGTGGTGCACGACGACGCCGTGGTCGGCGCCGAGTCTGCAACGCTGACCAGCGGTCGGATGACCCACGGCAAGGCACTTAGCCTGACCCGATCAGACAGCTGATTCAACGAGAGCATCTGCCACGGCACGAGCCCGATCACGAGGGGTGACAGAGCCCCGGCGTCACCTGGGCATGGCCCTGTCCCGTCCTGGGATCGAACCAGAGACAGCTATTCCTCGAGCTGGAGGGTGCCATCGAAGAAGACCTCACCACCGGCCATCACCCCACTGCCGCTCAGGCGGTAGCCGCTCTCGATGTCTCCCACCCAGGTCAAGCTCACCAGATCATCGAGGCCAAGGACCCCGACGGATGCCTCGCCATCGTCGCCATCGGCGTTCAGCTGAAGCTCGACGCTGAACAGACCTCCGCCGACATCGAGACCGCAGGCGCCCACGGCCTCCACGCTGTCGTCCGAGAGCCGCGCGCCCGCAGGCCCCGTGCAGTCGGTCGCACCGAAGCCGTGGTCGTCCGAAGACACGGAGAGACCGAGCCTGCCTGTGTGGGTGGCTCCGTCCACGGTCACAGGGACATCGTAGACCTCACCCAACACCACGATGCACATCTCGTCGAGGCTGCCCTCACCCAGCTCGACATCGATGGGCTCGTCGAGGCCCGACTCAGCCAAGACCTGGACCACATCGGGGTTGGCCAGGCTGTTGTCGTAGGTGCACTCGAGCCACAGGGCGTCGCCGGCACTTGCGGTGGGAGCGGCGACGGTCGGATCGTAGAAGTAGAACTGCTGCCAGTCGAAGTCCCAGGCCGGGGTGTGCAGCAAGCACTGTTCGTCGTCGGGCTGACCCTCGGGCGCCACCCAGACCCGCATGTCACTGCCGATGTAGTGCATGTGGTTGGCCACGAGGAAGGTCTGTGAGGCCCGCGGAGCGTAGTCCCACGGGTGGTAGCGCATGGTCTCGGTGTGGGCCGAGGCCCCCGCTGGGATCCGGAAGACCGGGCCGTCGTCCGGGTCTTCGGGACCGGGCTGCAAGCCGTCCCCATCAGCACTCTGTTCGCCGGCGTTTCCGATGAGGCGGATCCGCGCCTCCCGCACCGGAGTGTCGTCGGCCCACCGCAGGGCCACACCGGTGCCGTCCGCTCGGGCCTCGTCGAGGAGGTGGTAGTGGATCTGCAGCACCACCCGGGCCCCAGCAGACACACGCACCGCGCTGTGGTCCGGGAAGGTCACGGGGCTGGCACCGGGCACCCAGCCACCGATGAAGGTGGCGTCCACGCCAAACGAACCGAAGCAGTCGTAGCGCCCCTCGTCGTCGGTGAGTCCCGCACTCTCGCCTGCATGGTCGATGCCCACGAGCACGTGGTGGACCACGCCCAGATCGTCGGGCATCACCTGGTACGCCTCGAGCCACCGCTCCTCGTCGGCGCCGATGTCGATGCTGAAGCAGATGAACTCGTCCTCGATCTCGCCGGTGATCGTCGTGGTGTGCACACCGGCGGGGTCGGCCAACAGATCAGCATCTTCGAGGTCGGAGCTCGGCACCTCGGGCAGAGGCGCGGCCGTCTCCGGGTCCCCCACCGGCCCGCCGGCCTCTGCCCACGCCGCGATGAGCGCCTTGTCAGCCTCGTCGAGCCGGGGATCTACGGAGAAGCCCCAGGGGTTCTGGCACTCCTCGGACTCGACGGCGTAGAAGGGCGGCATGCGACCGTCGTGAACGGCGTCGTCGATGAGTCCAGACATGGCCGAGACCGTCTCGGCGTCGTCGAAGAGCATATCGGGCTGCATGCTGTCCGGATCGTGGCAGACCGCACAGTTGACTGCGACGATGGGCGCGATGTCGGCGTGCCAGGTGGGGTCCTCGGCGCCCCCGCCCTCGCCCGAGTCGGTGGCTTGCTCCGGGCCCGCGCCTGAATCGGGCTCGCTTCCGCACCCGAGAGCACCGCAAGCGATCACCAAGGAGCCAAGCCAAATCGAGTGAACGGGAAAGGTCATGGCGCGCTCCAGGGCAGAGTGTGACGCGGGGCTCTGGCGCTGTCGAGGAGAACCCCGGCGGGGGAGATGAGCCCGACGAGGCCACGGTCAGCTCTGCAGCTTGTACGGCACGGCCGCGGCCAGCTGGGGGGGTGGGAGCTGCCCTGAGAAGCACAGCGTCACACCCGCACCCTTCGGATGGGTCCGCACCCCCATGCCCCTCCCATCAAAATGCAGGGCGCAGAGCGCACAGCATGGAACAAAAACAACCGGGCGACAGGCTTCCAAGCACAAGACCCGGAGGGCCCTCCACTTTAAGGGGTACAAGCCCGTGGAAACGTCGACGTTGCATCAATTATCGCTAAGGGGCATGCTCCGTCACAACGACATCAGAGGAGGTGAACCTTGGGATCGAAGACACAAGGGAATGCATTCTGGCGAGAGGTGGATATCCAGCTGATGCCCCACGAGGAGATTCTCTACCGGGGCACCCCAGATGTAGAGAAGATCACCACCGCCAGGTTGATCCACTGGACCGCGGCCAGCGTCGCCTTCATGTTCGTGAGCTTGCTCTTGCTCCCTCTGGTGTGGTGGCTCGCGCGGATGGGCGCAAACCGACACCAATACTTTGTGACGAACCAGCGCGTCATCGTGACCGACGGCCTGATCGGCTACCGCACACGAAGCGTTCCACTGGAGCGGATCAGCGACGTGCAGGTGAACTGCACATGGATCGAGCGGACCGCCGGCATCCGGTCGGTGGTGATTCGCGACATGACCGGAGAAGCCCAGGGCGGCGCGACCATGCAAGGCTTGACGGACCCATCGGAGGTGCAGTCGCTCATCTTGCAAGAGGTCGCCCGCGTGAACGCCACCGTCATGTCGACCGTGGCTCCAGCGTCTGAACCAACACCCGTGGTATCGACCGACTCCGAGGTCGTCACCCTCCTCCGAGAGATCCGAGACGCGCTCGTCGCACGGGGCTGAGCCACGCCCTGTTCACACCACGCGGGCCGGGTCACCGACGGAACCAACCGATGTGCCTACGAGGAGTCCGCTGGAGACTGAGGATCAGCCGCCCCAGGCGGCCGCCGGCAGCACCGGGAACAGCGAGCGGTGCAGGGCCTCTCCGTGCTCGGTCAAGCGCGGCCGGGCCACGTCCGCCTCACCGTCGATGGCGGCAGCCCACTGCGCTTGTTCGGCATCGACAGGGGTGGACCACGGGCCCGTGAGCGCCCAGCGGCCATCCCCACACCAAATACAGCCGTGAACGAATTGCCATAGGCGAGGGTGCTCACGCCCAACCACTCAGCACCGGGGGCAGGTCCTGGGCCAGCTTGGACGACTCGCACCCGCCGTCTCCGGCACAGCAGGCATCCCCGACGAAGGAACCCCCACGCTTCAGGGGACTGTGGGTCCATGACGCCCCTCGCTCCTGGCCCAGGGCCCGCAGACGGCCATGCCGACGAGTGTCACTCGCTGTGCCCTGCAGAGCCGGATGCTGTAGGACGAGGCGCCTCCTCGACCACCATCAGCCGTGAGTCACCAACCACTCCTGAATTCGTTTCTGGATTGTGGCCCTCAAGGAGAGCGTGAGAGCTACAGTGGAAGTCACCCAATCCGCGTGGCCCACGAGGAAGCCCCATGTCCAAGTCTCACCAGGCACCCGAGGCCCAGCAGACCCAAGAGCCCCAGGGGCCCAAGGAAGAGGAGAGCCGGGTCGAGTCGATCTTCGGAAACTCGTTCCTCTCGAACCTCGTGCCCGGCGTGACCGAGCTCCTCCCCGAGGTCCTGCGAGGCGGCGATCTCTTCGAGGGAAACTGGTACGGCGGCGACGAGCGAGGGGGAGACCAGCGGAACCCCAACGTCGTCGTGCTCGAGCACACCGACTTCTCCACCAACGCACGGAACATGTTCGGCGACCTCGACACCGACGGAGATGGCTACCTCAGCGCCGAGAACATCGACGTGGCCATGAACGACCCCAACCTCACGCCCGAACAGGCCGCGACGGTCGCCACCATGCGCCGCCTGCGCGAGGAGCTCGAGGAGCTCAGCAACGACGAGTGGCTCGACGAGGACTCGGGCATCACCATGGCAGACCTGCGGGCCTACGAGCGGACGGGGCAGGTGCCCCAGGAGCTCCGGGATCGGGCGGAGGGGGCCTACACCTTCGGCCTGAACCGCATCAACGGCGCGTCCAACCAGCTCTTCACGAGCGCGGATGGCACGGTCGACGTCAACGCCATCGACCAGGGCGCCCTCGGTGACTGCCAGTTCCTCGCCGCGGTGGGATCGCTCGTGGCCCAAGACCCCGGCGCCATCAACGACATGATCACCCCCAACTCGGACGGCACCTACAGCGTCGCCTTCCCCGGGGGCTCGACCGTCACGGTCAATGCCCCCACACGAGCCGAGATCGCGGCCTTCTCGACCTCCGGCTCCGACGGCATGTGGCTGACCCTCCTCGAGCGGGCCTACGCCCAGTCCCAGGATCCCGACGCCATCATCCCCCAGGACGACATCGAAGGCAGCGGCAGCGCCGGCGCCATCGAGGCGCTCTCGGGAGGCACCGGTGTCAACCTCGACCTCACGGCCTTCACGGGCCAGGACACCATCCGTGAGCGCATGGGCGAGGCCTTCGACAACGGCCGCATCGTGACCGTGGGGCTCAACAGCGAGACCGAGGACCTGCCCGGTGGCCACCGGCACTCCGTGCCCGGCCACGACGCCGCCAACGACCCGGTAC
>JAERSX010000869.1 GCA_016845285.1 Deltaproteobacteria bacterium
GCCAGAGCGATGGGGTCGTGGTTGCCGTGAACATCGACGACCCCACCGCTCCCGCTGAGGTGGGAACCATCACCAGCGAGGGCGGCTGCGTCTTCGTGGGCGTGTACTCGGGCACGCTCTACGTCTTCACGGGCTCCGGCGAGGTCGCCCTGGTGAACCCTGCAAACCTCTTCATCGAGAGCACCTTCCAGAGCGCCTACTCCCCGGTGACCGCCTCGCTCCACCCTGGCACCTACACAGCCTGGGTGGCGCATCGCACCGAGACAGGCACCATGCTCGAGGCCCTCGACATTCGCCAGGACCACGACGTCAGCCAGCGCCGCGAGCACGCCCTCGACGGCGTCTTCCCCCTCGCCATCGGCCAGGACAACGACGTGGTGGTCCTCGTAGACGAGACCGGCACCGTCCACGTCTTCGATCACGACTTCACCCCGCGCGGCACATGGACCCGACCGGAGGGTGACTTCGGACCCCCCACCTCGCTTCAGGTGGTCGACGGTGTGCTCTACCTGCCGCACGGCGACGGCGGGCTGTGGCTGGTCGACCTGACCGATCCCGACGCCCCAGCCACCCTGAGCAGGTGGGACGGCGGTGCCACCCCCGCCTGGGATCTCGTGCGCATCGACGACCGGATGTACGTGGGCATCGAGGGCGGACTCGCGGTGCTCGACCTGGCCAGGCCGGCCGCACCCGAGCTCGTTCCAGACGGCCTCATCACACCCGACATCGGTGGCGAGACCCGTGCGCTCATGGTCGATCGCAGCGTGGGCTACGCGCTCGACCCCGCTGGCGGCCGAGTCGCCATCGTAGACGTGCTCGAGTAGCTGATGAGGCTCCAGGCTCGTCTCAGGTTCCCCCGGCGTACACATCTCCCGTGCTTCGGGCCAACTCGAAGCCGTCCCACTTCGCCTCGATGACCCGCCACCGAAAGCCCGCGGCGAAGACGCGCTTGGCCATCGCCGCCAAGACACGAGCGTCCCGGAGGGCACACAACTCCTCCGACGACGCCACATAGGGAAAATTGGCGCGCAAGGCCCCTTCTCCGTGGCGCTCAACCGCACGCTGCCAGATCTCGGTCCAAGCGGTCATCTTCGGGCTCCGGGTCGGGGTGGCCAGCGTAGTGGACGTGGAGTATCCGTGCAGGGTCCCGGGATACGCCCGGGCAGACTGCAAGGTGTCCCATGTCCTCGATCGCCCTCCGCACCCATCACTGCGGCGACCTCCGTGCCGAACACGTCGGCCAGACCGTCATCCTCCAAGGCTGGGTGCACTCCGTCCGAGATCGCGGCGGCGTCATGTTCCTGGTCCTGCGCGACCGGGGTGGCACCACCCAGATCACCCTCGACGAGCGCATCGATGCTGAGGTCTGGGCCGTCGCCCGTCAGGCCCGCCTCGAGTACGTGCTCGAGGTCGAGGGAACGGTGCACGCCCGCGGACCCGGCGCCATCAACGCCAAGATGGCCACCGGCGAGATCGAGGTCCTGCCCAGCCGGATCGCACTTCTCAACCGCACCAAGCCCCTCCCCTTTGCCATCGGCGGCGCAGCCACCGAGGCCACCGAGGAGGTCCGCCTCAAGCATCGCTACCTCGATCTGCGGCGGCCCCAGCTCCAGCGCAATTTCGTGCTGCGCCACAAGCTCTACCAGGCCACCCGCCGCTGCCTCGACGGCCACGGCTTCCTCGAGGTGGAGACGCCCATCCTCAACCGGTCCACCCCCGAGGGCGCCCGCGACTACCTCGTGCCAAGCCGGGTCCATCCGGGCCACTGGTACGCACTCCCCCAGAGCCCCCAGATCTTCAAGCAGCTGCTCATGGTCTCGGGCTTCGACCGCTACTTCCAGGTCTGCAAGTGCTTCCGCGACGAGGACCTGCGGGCCGACCGGCAGCCCGAGTTCACCCAGATCGACATGGAGATCTCCTTCGCCACCAACGAGCTCGTGCGTGAGGTGGGCAGCTCGCTCATCCGGGACGTGTGGCGCGAGGTCTTGGGCCACGAGGTCGGTGAGATCCCCGTGCTGACCTACCACGAGGCCATGGACCGCTTCGGCCGTGACGCCCCGGACATGCGGTTCGGTCTCGAGCACACAACCGTGGACTGGTCGGCGTCGGACTTCGTGCCGATCCAGCGCGCCGTCGAGGCCGGCGGCATCGTCAAGGCCATGGTGATCCCCGGTGGCGCCGGAGACACCAGCCGCAAGAAGCTCGACGGCTACACCAAGTTCGTGAAGCGCTACCGCCTGGGTGGCCTCCTGTGGGGCAAGGCCCAGGCCGAGGGCGGCATGAGCGGCCCGCTGGGCAAGGTCGACGCAGGCCTCCGCGCCCAGATCCCCGGTGTCTCTGAAGGCGACCTGGTGCTCGTTGCTGCTGGCCCCGCCAAGCACGTGCATGCCGGCCTCGGCCGGCTCCGCGAGCACATCGCCCGCGAGCGCGACATCATCCCTGCGGGCACCTTCGCCTTCGTCTGGGTGGTCAACTTCCCCGCCTTCGAGTACGACGAGGATGGTGAGCGCTGGGTGGCCATGCACCATCCCTTCACCAAGCCCGTCGACGAGCACCTCCATCTCCTCGAGACTCCCGAGCGGCTGGGCGAGGTGCTCAGCGACGCCTACGACATCGTCTGCAACGGCTCCGAGATCGGTGGCGGAAGCATCCGGATCCATGACGACAAGGAGCAGAGCCGGGTCTTCTCCGCGCTCGGACTCACCGAGGCAGAAGCTCGCAACAAGTTCGGCTTCCTGCTGGACGCCCTGCAGTACGGCGCGCCACCCCACGGCGGCATCGCCATGGGCCTCGACCGCTGGGCCATGCTCCTCGCCGGCACCGAGAACATCCGCGACGTCATCGCCTTCCCGAAGACCACCAGCGCCTCCGACCTCATGGCCGAAGCTCCGAACACCGTCGATTCCCAGCAGCTCGCTGAGCTGTTCGTGGCCAATGTGGTGCCCGAGCCCGCCGAGGAAGGCACCGACAGCGCCTGAACCCTCGACGCGACCCCGGCCTACCTCCGATACACTGGTCGTGGATGTCCGGGGTACCAAGGACTGATTCGTGGCGGACGAGAGCACGCTCCATCGAAGGATGCGGCGGACCTTCCAGCTGACGCTGGTGGGGTCGCTGGGCATTGTCGAGGGCGAGGCGCTCTGGCTGAAGG
>JAERSX010000870.1 GCA_016845285.1 Deltaproteobacteria bacterium
TCTACAAGGGGGCGGTCTCCTATGCCCTGGGCGAGCCCGTGGGCGACACCCTCGATCGCGACGCGGTGGCGGCGCAGGAGCCCATGGGGCCGGTGGTGTTGGCGGCCCTGGCGGAGGGGCAGGACGATGTGCTGGGCATCGACTTCGACCTGCTCCGCCAAGGGCTGTGGCGCTACAGCACCTGCTCCACCGGGCTTCCCACCACCCTGGAGGGCTTCAAGGCCGAGGTCTTCGACTACCCGGCGGCGGCCTCCGACGATGTGCCGTCCAAGGCCAAGTGCGACACCCGGCGTCTCTACGTGGACGACGAGGCCGGCGTGTACGTGGCCGAGACGGTGGTGGTGGCAGACGACGGCAGCGAGGAGATCCGAGAGACCGAGGTGATCTTGAGCAAGCACCGCGACGACGGTCAGCTCACCTTCGTGGTCTACGGCCCGGACGGCCAGATCACCGACCGGTCCAGCTTCCCCACGGTGAACGGCGGCGAGGCGGTGACCGCGGCCAGCCCCTACGTCTGCATGGCCTGTCATCTCGACACGGACACCTGGACCTACGACGTGCTGTTCCCCTCGGTGGGGCCCTGCGCGCGCTGAGCCTCCGGGGCCCTCAGCCCGGCGCCTCGCACCGCACCCGACCGCGGGTGGCGTCGGTGAGCGCCGCGACGATGGCGTCGTGTCGGTCTGAGGGCAGCGCGAGCTCCATGGTGATGGCCGCGCCCCAGTCCACGGCCAAGGGCTCGATGCCGTGGGCTCCGAGGATGGCCTGGACCGCGCCGGAGTCGGGGTAGTCGAGGCGCAGGATCACCCGCACCGTGGGGATGACAGCCCGCCGCTTCCCGCGATCGAGGGTCTTTCCCGCGCAGCCGCCGTAGGCCCGGATGAGCCCGCCCACGCCGAGCTTGGTGCCGCCGAACCACCGGGTCACGACCACCACCACATCGGCCAGATCGTGCCCCTCGATCTGCGCCAGCATGGGCCGTCCGGCCGAGCCGCCGGGCTCGCCGTCGTCGGAGCTTCGGGAGCGTCCGTCGGCCAGCAGCCAGGCGAAGCAGTGGTGGCGGGCGTCCGACCATCGTCCGACCGCCGCCGCGATCACCGCCGCTGCGTCTTCGGGGGACGAGGCCGGTGCCGCGAGGCCCACGAAGCGGGAGCCCTTGATGGGATCGAGCCAGTGCTCGACGGGAGCGACCAGGGTCTCGAAGCTCCCCGCCGGAGCGGGACTGCTCAGGGGACGTCCGTCCAGATGAGCTCGTCGCTCTCCTCGGCCCGGTGCTCGATCATCGCGGGATCGGTGCGCACAGACTCGAGGAAGGCCAGGGTGCTGGCGTTGACGAGGTCGGTGAACTCGTCCAGGGCGATGTAGTCGTCGCCACACCCGTCGTTGGCCAGGCCGAAGTCGCAGGCCAGCGGCGAGAAGCTGAAGTGGCCGGCGCGGACGAACTCGCCCAGGTAGCGGGGCTCGACGGTGAGCTCGTCGTGGAGCGCGCCCACCTGGGCCCAGGTCGTGGTCGCGTCGAGGGTGCCGCTCAGCGTCATGACGGGCACGGTGATCTCGGAGACGCGGTCGTCGATGGCGCCGCCCGAGTCCCAGGGTGCCATGGGCACCGCGGCCCACGCGCGGCTGTCGGACAGGTCGGTGCCGTCGGCGCCGCCGGCCGCGCTGAGGTTCACGGGCGCGCCCGCGACAGCGAAGGTGGTGTACCCCCCGAAGCTGTGGCCTGCGACGGCGTAGCCGGCCGCCGGGTCCACGCACCCGGTCAGGGCGTCGAGCTGCAAGAGCCAGTCGAAGCTGTCGGCGATGTCGGCCGGCCGCCGCTCGACGAGCTCGAAGAAGCGGCTGTCGTCGTTGTCGAGGAAGGTGTTGGCCGTGTGGTCGGGCGCGACGACGATGTAGCCATGGGTGGCGAGGTGCTCGGTGATCTCGGTGGACTGCCAGCGGATGCCGCCGTAGCCGTGGCTGAAGAGCAAGACGGGGCGTGGCTCTTCGCAGGCAGGCGTGGCGTCCTCGTAGGCGTTTCCGTCCCACAGCCCGTCGTAGACCACGGTGTCTCCGGACACCGTGTCGGCCGGGAACCAGGCCTGGACGGTGAGCTCGACGCCGGTGCTGCCGGTGATGGTCTCTTCCAGCGTGCCCGTCGACCAGGGTCCTGCATCGGCGAAGGGGGGGCTCGGTGCCCAGGCCTCGGCCTCGTCGCCGGTGTCGTCGACGGGGGGCTCTTCGTTGTCCTTGTCGCCGCAGGCACCGAGACACAGAGTGGCGAACAGTACGGAGATCACGCGGTCCATGGACACCTCTGCTGACACGGTGGCTTATCCTGACCTCACCTGTCGGCTCCGTCTGTAACCAGCACGAAGTCGGCCCCTGAAAGGGGGCGTGAGCCTGGCTTCCCCGTCTGGCATTGTAGGGCTCGTGCGCGCTTCGCTCCTCGCCATCCCCCCTCTGCTCTTCGCGTGTGGTCCCGGCCCCTGCGGCTCCGGCTGGCTCCGCGACGACGACGGAAACTGTCGCCCCCAACAGACCGTCGTCCCGTCGGATGACACCGGTGGCGGCGACTCCGGCGCCGGATCGGGGGACGACGACCCCTTCGACTGGGCCGCCCACTTCGCGGTCGGCGACCCCATCGTCGAGCGCTGGACTGCCTCCGAGAGCGGCTCGGGCATGGACCTCCTGGAGTGGGTCGACGCCGTCGTGCTCACAGAAGAGCTCGGCATGGTCACCGGCGAGGGCGGCTGGGCCACCGTCGATCTGCAGACCGGCGAGCTGCTGACCTTGGCCGAGATGGATCGCGGCTACGTCATCGCCGCGGATGCCGATCACGCCGTCGTGGGCGAGCGCATCTACGGGCTCACCGTCCTCGACCTGAGCGACCCTGCCGTGCCCACCGTGCGCGCCGAGCATCAGCCCTACGAGGGCTACCACGAGGACGTCGCCCTCGACGGCGAGCTGGTCCTGGTCGGCTACCACGACGACGGCGGCTTGCTCCTCGACCTCGACCTGAACGAGCTCGGCACCATCCCGGCCTCGGATGCCTTCGCGGTGGGCCTGTCCGGCGATCGGGC
>JAERSX010000871.1 GCA_016845285.1 Deltaproteobacteria bacterium
CCGCGAGGCCGGCTTCGCCACGCTGGTCATCGATCCCGAGGCCCTCCACGGCCAGGGCCTGGAGCTGTCTGCCTTGCTGGGGGCCGACACGGTGCCCATCGACGGGGAGCCATGGCCCCAGATCCAGCTCCGCGAGCACGCCTTCGACAACGCCCAGCCCATCCCGCCGCTGCCCGCGGAGGTGCCGCATGCGCCAGGTGATGACTGGCGCTGGCGAGATCCGGTCCTCGAGCCCCTCTTCAGTCCAGAGCTGCTCGGGGTCGCCCTGACCCAGATCCGCATCTACACCTCGGCCGATGGCACATCGTGGACCTTGCGCGACACCCCGGTCATCCACTCGCTGACCACCTTGGGGCTCACCGTGGTCCGCGACGCCGACGGTGCCGACGAGGCCTTGTTGATCTCGGCGCTGTCGGACTTCGACAACGCGACGGGCTTTCACTTTCGCGGCACGCACCCGGCCACGGTGCTGGCGCTGACCACACCCGACCTGCAGGACTGGGGGCTCCGTCGCTACGAGCTCGACGCCGAGCTGGCGGTGGTCGATCCCCAGATCGATCATGTGGACGGCCGGCTCGTGCTGACCGCCTGGACCACGGACCGCCTGGGTGTGGACCCCATGCTCCTGGCTGGAGATCACGAGGTGATCGTGGCAGAGCTGGGCGCGAGCGGCCGCTTCGAGACCCGCACGACGGTCTTCTCGGCTCCCCACCTGGCCGATCCGACCACCGCCGGTCCCCTCCTCCTGTTCACCCAGCTCGAGCTCGGAGTGCCCGTCCGCGAGCGGGTGCAGGTGGCCGCGCCGCGGGGGGGATCCCTCGAGACCGTGAGCACGGTCGACGAGGCCTCGGTGCCCTTCGCCTGGCACGACGGCGCGTCATGGCGGCTCCTCGTGCAGTCCGGTGCCCCGGTGGGCGAGCGGAGCGAGGGCTTCAGGGTGATGGAGGCTCGCTCCGAGGACGGCGTGTCGTGGGGGCCGCTCTCCCTGGTCGAGGGCCTCCGCCCGGGGCCCTGCGAAAGTCCGGTCGCCGCCCTCTTCCGCGGGGAGTACCTTCTCATCTGTAGCGAGCGCCTCTGAGAGGCTCACACTGGAGTTCCCATGAGCACCTGGAAGCGACTGTCGAACCTGGGCAAGGGCAAGCTCAAGACCACCCTCGACGATCTGGGCACGGGTAGCGACGTCAAGGTGAGCTCCGACCGGGTGAGCGAGGAGATCGCTGCCTTGCGCGCCCTCGACCGGGAGCTCCGCGACCAGGGCGCCGATCCGAGCGATCCAGGCGATCCCGTGGCCCGCGCCCGTGCGGCCCGTGAGCGCCTGGAGGCCGCCCGCGCCCTGCGGGACGAGGCCCCTTCCGTGGTTCGCACTGGTCGTGGAGCCTCGGGTAGCCCATCGGCCCGGTCAGCCGGAGAGACCGAGAAATACGAGCCCCCGGGTCCTCCTGAGGAGCTCCCCGACGGCTCGGTGAAGCGAACCCTCTAGGAGCCTCGACCGCTACAGCGGCTCCACCTCGAAGAGCTCGATGTCGCCCTTCTCGCGCTTGGCGTACTCCAAGAGCCACGGCGAGTCGGCGAGCAGCACCGGGTTGCCGTGGCGGTCCTCGCAGAGCTTGTAGTCACGGCGGCGACCCAGCCACTCCAGCGTGTCGTCTCCGCAGCGCACCCACCGGGCCACCCGGTAGGTGAGAGGCTCGATGAGCGCGGTGACCCGGTACTCGTTCTTGAGCCGCTCCTTGAGCACCTCGAACTGCAGCATGCCGACCGCACCCAGCCAGGGATCGCTGCGACCGAACTCTGGCCGGTAGAGCAGCTGGATCACACCCTCGTGGCTGAGCTGCGTGAGCCCCTGGTCGAGCTGCTTGCGCTTCATGGGGTCCTTCAGCACGGTTCGCGCGAAGAACTCGGGTGCGAAGCGGGGGATGCCCTGGAAGCTCAGCGTGCGCTTCGAGGCCACCGTGTCGCCGATGCGGAGCTTGCCCGGGTCGTAGAGCCCCACGATGTCGCCAGGCCAGGCCTCGTCCACGATGGAGCGCTCCTGGGCCAGGAAGCTGTGGGGCTTGGCCAGGCGCAGGGGCTTGCCGGTGCGGCCGATGATCACGTCCACGCCGCGCTGGAACTGCCCGCTCACCACCCGCATGAAGGCGAGGCGGTCGCGGTGGCGCGGGTTCATGTTGGCCTGGATCTTGAAGATGAAGCCGGTGAACTCGGTCTCCTCGGGCTCGACGATGACCTCGGTGTCGTTGGCGTCGTTGGCCAGGCGCGCGGCGGGGGGAGCGGCGTGTTGGGCCAGGAAGTGCAGCAGCGGCTCGACGCCGAAGTTGGTCATGGCCGAGCCCCAGAAGATGGGGCTCAGGTCGCCGCGGAGGAAGGCCTCCTCGTCCCAGGGGTCGCCGGCTGCCTCGAGGAGCTCGAGCTGCTCCTCCACCTCGTCGAGGAGGTTGTCGCCGAACTCGGCGCGGGCGGTGGCGAGGTCGACGATGCGCGTCTGCACCTTCTCGGTGCCGTGCTTGCCGCCGGCGAAGAGATGGACCTTGTGGGTGCGTGTGTCGACGATGCCCTTGAAGTCGCGGCCCATGCCGAGCGGCCAGTTCATGGGGCAGACCTTGATGCCCAGGGTCTCACCCACCTCGTCGATGAGCTCCAGTGGATCTCTCCCCGGGCGGTCGAGCTTGTTCATGAAGCTGACGATGGGCAGGTGACGCAGCTTGCAGACGTCGAAGAGCTTGCGGGTCCGAGCCTCGACGCCCTTGGCGTGGTCGATGAGCATGAGCGCCGAGTCGACGGCTGCCAGCGTCCGGTAGGTGTCCTCGCTGAAGTCGGCGTGGCCCGGCGTGTCGAGCAGGTTGAGGGCAGCGTCGTTGTAGGTGAACTGGAGCACCGAGCTCGTGATGGAGATGCCCCGCTCCTGCTCCATCTTCATCCAGTCGGAGACGGCGTGGCGGGCGGCCTTTCGGGAGCGAACCGAGCCTGCGAGGTGGATGGCCCCTGAGTAGAGCAAGAGCTTCTCGGTGATGGTCGTCTTGCCCGCGTCCGGGTGGCTGATGATGGCGAAGGTTCGCCGTCTGGCTGCCTCGGTCGCGAGGGTGGCGGGGTCCATGGTGGGCTCCGGTGCTGGGCGGCGCCCCTATCCCTCACGCGCGAGGGCCGGGATGGAACGTTCCGGTGACCGGCTCTGGGTGAAGCTCATGTGTTGACGGCAACCTGGCTCGGCGACACCGGGTAGGGGTGAACAGCATGTCCACGCTTCCGCCCGAGCTCAGCGCGTCGGCGCGCGCCCTGGTCTTCGATCTGGACCGGGCAGCGTGGTGGAGTGCGTGCGAGGCGCCTCGGCGGCGACGGGCTGGACTGGCGCTGCTGCACCGGGTCGAGGCCCAGCTCCGC
>JAERSX010000872.1 GCA_016845285.1 Deltaproteobacteria bacterium
CGACACTCACACCACACGACCCGGCCGTGGCGAAGGGCGCCCTCGTGGGTCGGGACCGGCTCGCCGAGGGCTGGACCCTGCGCTCCATGGCCGACCTCGACGATCTCGATGGCTGTCTTCAGCTCCTCCATCGTCTGTCACAGGCGGGCTTCGCCGAGGCCTACTGCTTCACTCCCCTGCCCTACCCCGCCTTCGACGAGCTCTACCGGCCCTTCGTTCCCCTCTACGAGCCCGAGCTCGTGTTGTTTGCCTACGCCCCCGACGGCACTCCTGCCGGGTTCACCTTCACCATCCCCGACCTCCTCAACCCAGAGCTCCGCCAGCTCGTCATCAAGACGGTGACGGTGGCTCCCGCCTTCCGACGCCTGGGTCTGGGCACCTGGCTCATCGGTGAGGCCCACGGTCGAGCCCAGGCGCGCGGCCTCGACGGCGGCGGCATCCACGCACTCATGTGGGCCGACAGCAGGTCGAACCTCATGGGGAGCGACGACAGCCGGCTCATCCGGCGCTACGCCCTGTGGGAGAAGCGCCTGTGACCGAGCCGGCCGCCAACCTGGCGAGCTTGCTGGAGCCACGCGAGCAAGCGGCCCTGGTTCGCCCGGACGGGAGCCGCTGGTCCTACGCCGAGCTGTACGACCGGGTGGCGAAGCTGGCGGGCGGTCTCCACGCGCGAGACATCGGCCCAGGCGACCGGGTGGTGCTGCTCGTGCCCCTGAGCCCCGAGCTCTACCAGTGCCTGCTCGCCCTGGCCTGGGTGGGGGCCACCACGGTGTTGATCGACCCTGGCGCAGACGCCGGGGCCCGCCTCGCGCGCATCGGTCCCACCGGGTTGATCGGGATCCCCAAGGCGCACCTGCTGCGCCTCAAGATCCCCGCGCTGCGCCACCTGGACCTGTCGCTCACAGTGGGAGGCTGGGCACCCCTCGCCTCGCGCATCGAGACCCTCGATGGGCCACCGCCGCCCATGTGCGCCGATCCGGGACCGGCCCTGCTCACCTTCACGAGCGGCACCACGGGCGCGGCCAAGGCCATGGCCCGCAGCCACGCCCGACTGCTGGCCCAGCACCACGCGCTGCAAGATCACCTGGACGTGGGCCCCACCGACGTGGACCTGCCCACCCTGCCGGTCTTCTCGCTGCACTCCCTGGCCGGCGGCGCCACCTGTGTGCTGCCCGACGCCGATCTGCGCGCGCCCGGCTCGGTCGACCCGGCCCGCCTCGTCGCCCAGATCCGCACCGAAGGCGTCACCACCTCGGCAGGCTCGCCAGCACTCTTCCAGCGCCTCGCCGATCACCTCGTCGAGACCGGGCAGACCCTCCCCGACCTCCGGGCGCTCTGGCTCGGCGGGGCCCGGGTGCCCGTCGATCTCGTGGAGACCCTGTGCCAGGTGCTTCCCGAGGCCCGCATCGAGATCATCTACGGCAGCACCGAGGCCGAGCCCATCGCCTTCCTCGACGGGCGCGCCCATCTCCACACCCTCCGCGAGGGCGCAGGCCGCGGCGCCCTGGTGGGGCGGCCCGTGGACTCGGTGATGGTGCGCCTGGACGACGACGAGGTCCAGGTGGCGGGCGACCATGTGAACCCCGGCTATGTCGACGATCCCGAGGCCGACGCGGCCCACAAGGTCCACGAGAGGACCCCCGAGGGAGAGGTCCGTACCTGGCACCGCACCGGAGACTGTGGCTTCCTCGACGAGGACGGGATGCTGTGGCTCCTGGGACGGGTGGGCGAACGCGTGGCCGGGCATTGGCCCCACCCCACCGAGGCGGCAGCGGAAGCCCTGCCCTTCGTCCGCAAGGCCGGGCTGGTCGAGATCGGGGGAGCGGCCCAGCTCGCCGTGGCGATGTTCGAGGACCACCCTCCCGACTGGAGCGAGCAGGTACGCGCGGTGTGCGGGGTGGCGCCGGTCCAGGTGGCCGAGGTGCCCGTGGACTCTCGCCACAACGCCAAGGTCGACCGTCCTGCGCTCGTCGCGCTGCTGAACGCCGGATCTGGTTAGGAGTGGGGATGTCGCGCGTCCTCCCCACCCTGCTCCTCCTCGCCGCCTGCGGCGGGGGCGACGCCGCCGACAAGGAGGCCGAGCAGGCCCTTGGCTTCGAGTGGGAGGGTGGTGAGTTCGACTTCACCACCTGGCAGGTACACGACGCCTGCCTCGACGGCGCCATGGAGGCGCTCTTCATGCCTGGTGGCCCGAGCGTGCCGCAAGACTTCGAGTACCCCGTCTACATCCCGTCCTACAGCGAGCTCCCCCTCTCCTACGACATCGATCTACGCGAGCCCTTCGTGGGCATGCCGGTGACCATCGAGGACGTCGGGGAGGGGTGGATGGAGGCCCGAGGCTCGGTCATGGAGGAGGTCGCGCTGGGTGCGGCAGCCTACGGCGACTGCGTGGTCACCATGACCGTCGACATCGACCTGCTTCCGGTCGACGCGAACAACGCCGAGTGTGAGGCCCGCGTCGCGGTGAGCGATGCGCGTGGCGAAGACGGCCGGTGCCCGGTCTACGAGTCCGACCCCTGCCTGGTCACCCTGGCGATCACCGCCGCCCGTCGCTGAGCGAGCGCCCATCGGTGAAGGGCGAGAGAGTCGGGCATGGCCCGGCGCAGGCCTAGGGCACCCAGACCATGGCATCGGTCCAGGTGATCTCCCCGTCCAGGACCGGCTGCACCGTCTCGTCCTGGAGCCCGTGTCTCCGTGCGAAGGCGAGGGTCACGGCCTTGACGATGGTCCAGCCCGGCTCGGCCTCGATGAGCCCCTCGGGATCTTCGAGGGTGCCCGAGAAGTCGGTGAAGGTCTGGTGGCCACCACCGGTGATCTCGAGATGGAGGTGGCGGTCGTCGCCTCCCAGCGCCTCCCAGTAGGGAGCAGAGGAGTCGCCGGTGCGCGGATCGACCGAGCCGGTCTGTAGCAGCACCGGCGCGTTGAGGGCGCCGAGCCCGCTCTCCCCGAAGAGGGTGTGATCACCGGGGGCCAGGGGGATCCATGCCTTCACCCGCTCGTCTTCGAAGCCAGCCGAGAACAAGGCGATGTAGTCATCGCTCATGGTGCTGCAGAAGCTCGACGGACCCGAGCCGTCCTCGCAGGCTGGCAGGAGCGTGTCGAGGTCGTAGGCTCCCCCTGCGGTGGCGAAGAGGGTGTAGCCGCCGAAGCTGTGGCCCATGAGGGTGAGGGTGTCGGGATCCAGCTCCGCCACGCCGTCGATCTGCCCGCCGAGCGCCGCGTCGAAGACCGCGCTCAGGTCGAGGGGACGGTGGGCGAAGATGTCGGTGGTGCGATCGGCGGAGTCGAAGGTGGTGTTGCCCGTGTGGTCTGGCGCGAGGACCACCCAGCCGTGGCTCGCCAGGTGGGCCATCAGAAAGCTGGAGGCCTCGGCGAAGCCCTGGTGGCCATGCGAGAACACCGCCACCGGAAAGCCGCCCGCCGGCGTCTCTGCCCACGCAGCCCCCTCGACCGCGTCGCTCCGAAGGAAGGCCCCGCGGTAGCGGATCTCCTCGCCCGCGGTGACCTCCGTCGAGGGGTACCAGGCCGCCAGGTACAGCGGACGATCGCCGGTCCCTTCGTAGCCCTCGACCCCCTCCAGCGGGTCTGCGTAGCTCAGCTCGGTGGTCATGAAGCCCACACCGTGGGGTCCCCAGTCCGGAAGCGTGAGCGCGAGGTCCTCGTCGACGACGCCGGTGTCGCCATGGGGAGGGGGGCCGTCCTTGCAGGCGAGGGTCAACAGCAGCAGCCAGGCCACGGGGCCTCCTGGGGGCAAGCTCAGCGGCGCTTCATGCGCCAGCGTCGGTGTACTTCGGGGGGTCGACAGG
>JAERSX010000873.1 GCA_016845285.1 Deltaproteobacteria bacterium
CCGCTCACCTCGTCGAACACCACATCGGTGATGGTGCCGCCGTCGGGCGCTGCCACGAGGTGCAGCGAGTCGGTGGTGCTCACGGCGAGGCGACCGTCCCAGGCGAACCAGGCGCGTCCGTCGTGGGCTTGTCCACGATCCGCTGCGCCGAGGGCTCCGTCTGGCAGTGTCTGCTCCGCGAGGGTGACGCCATCCGAGGTGTCGTACCAGCGAAGGGTGTCGCCCACGATGGCGATGAGATCGGTGCCATCGTGGGCGACGGCGTCGAGGGGGCCGGGCAGGGAGCCGAGGTCGGTCAGCGTGCCGCTGCCGGGATCGAGGGCGGCCACCGCTCCGCTGTCCTGACCGACCAACAGGAGGTCCGTGCCCACGAGGGCGCCCCAGGGGCGGGCGAAGTCGCTTCCCAGGTCGATGCGCAGCCCGGGGATGAATTGCGTGTAGACGTAGGGATCTCCGCCTTCCTCTCCGGTGAGGTTCACGTCGGCGTCGAGGGCCCGGGCGCGCCCCTCCCCGAGCACCCAGATCCGGCCCCGGGCCTCATCGGCCACCAAGGCGGAGATGTTGCTCAGGCCTGGGTCTTCGGCGAATCCGCCGTGGTAGTAGCGCCACCCGTCGGGCACGTCGCCATCGGCGTCGAGCTCGTCGCCGGTGCAGGTCCCGTCCTGGGTGAGGCCGTTGGCGTCGAGGAAGCACGGCGGCGCGGTCGTCCAGCGCTCCTTGTCCTCCTTGCTGGTGGCCACCCAGATGCCCCAGCTGGGGTGGCGGTAGAACGGGTCGAGACGCCAGATGCGATGGGCGGCGGGCTCGGCCACGAAGGTGTGGCCGTTGACGGGGTCTTCCACCAGGGACACCGGGCCGCTGCCCGAGAGGTCGGCGGCGCCGAGACCGGTCTCGGGCTGGGCGGCCAGGGCCTCGATCCCAATCTCTGTCGCGATGGGGGCGGGCCACAGGGAGAGGGCGTCACCTGCCTCGGCCATCAGCTCCAGGCGCGTGCCGCCGGGAAACAGCACGGAGGCGCTGCCCTGGCCGGCGCCGTCGGGCGTCCAGCTCACCTCGATGCCCACGACCCCCTCGAGGATCTCCAGGGCGAGCTCCCCGTCCTCGAGGACCAGGTCGGCCGTGGAGTCGACCCGGTCGCCCAGCAGGACGTGCTGCACCAGCGTTGCGCCCACGGGAACGTGGCCCAGGTGGACCGTGCCCGGAGCCGCGGTGTCTCCCGAGTCGGTGCCTGCGGCAGGGCCGGCGGGATCGACTCGACAGGTGCAGCTCAGGAGCGTGAGCAGGACGGCGGTGCGCACGGGGCCTCCGCGCCGACCATAGCTGCCTCACCTGGCGCCGTCTGCCCTGTTCCGAGGACGAGCAGCTTGGACGTCAGCGTGCGCGGCGGGAGATCAGCAAGGCCAAGGCGGGCAGACCCAGGGCGCCGAGCACGGCCCAGCCCAGGCCGCCCTCGCGGGACCAGGCCCCTGCTGCCGCGTAGACGGAGGCGGTGGGCACGGTGCCGAGGAGGGTGAAGGCCACGAAGGGAGCCCGCTTCATGCCCGAGAGGCCCGCCAGACAGCTGACAGCCTCGGGCAGCATGGGCACGGGCCGACTCAGCACGATGGCCCAAGGGCCCCAGCGCGCAAACCAGGCCTCCGCCTTGTCGAGCTCTGCGTCGCTCACCCGTCGCTCCAGCCAGGGGCGGCCGTGACGGAGGCAGAGGTGATGACCCACCAGGGCACCCAGCAAGCACCCGACCGTGCCTGCGAGGAGCCCGCCGACCAGCCCGAGCCCGGCACCCGCTCCCGTCATGAGCAGCGAGGAGGGGAGGGGGAGCGCCAGGTCGGCGGCCAGGAGTGCCACGATGAGCATGGCGAACACGGGCTCGTCGAGATCAGCGGCCCAGCGCCCCACGGTCTCTGCGGCCGCAGCCTCGTCGGTGTAGCCGGCCACGGAGGCCAGACCGAAGACCACCAACATCAGCCCCATGAGTCCGGCGACCAGGCCGACGAGGAGCGGGGCGATGCGCCGCTCGGGCACAGGGCGCGAGGGGATCAGGGACAGCTCTCGGCGGCGGCACGGAGCCTCGCCACCCGCTCGCCACCGAGATCACCGGTTGTGGCGAAGGCGATGCCGACGACGCCGCGAACCGCACCATCAGGCCCGTGCAAGGGCATGGCCACGGCTGCGCCAGCCTGAACGGCGCGGGCGCCGGGCTGGACCGCGTCACCTTCTGGGTTCTGGAGGTCACAGGTCTGGACCGCGTCGTCTCGCAGCCAAGCCAGGCCGGCCATGCCCTTTCCGCGAGGAACGCGTTGCACCCGGGCGACCACGGGTGGGGGCAGCCGCAGGTGCCCCTGGAGTCGGAGAATTCCGTCGGTGACGATGTGAACGCTGCCGGCGACACCGCCGTGCTTCTCGATGAACTCGGACAGCCAGGTCTGGTGTTCGGGGCTCTTGTTCATGGGCTTCCGTTCCGTTTCCAGACCGTCACGACGTGTTCGTGGGACTGCGAGGTAACGTGTTCAACAAGCGGCGAGCAGGAGACCGGGGATGTCGGAATTGGCGATGCGTACGCAGCTCTCGCAGGGTCTCGATCGCACCGAGGATGCCGAAGACGCGGCCCTCGACGAACAGACCATCTTGGGGCACCACAGCAT
>JAERSX010000874.1 GCA_016845285.1 Deltaproteobacteria bacterium
TCGGAACCGCCCGCGAGGTGCTCGTCGCCATGGACCGGGCCACCCCCGTGGTGCGAGCCCCCCTGCACGGGCGTGACCGGGAGCTGGAGCGGCTGCTGGACCGCGTGCGGGCCGTGCGGCAGGGCTACGGCGGCCTCGTCATCACCCAGGGGCCCTCGGGAAGCGGCAAGACCGCGCTGCTCGATGAGGTCTGCGCCCGCGCCCACGCATCGGGCATCCCCTTGGCGAGAGCTGCGGGGGCCAAGCCGGGACCGCTTCGCAAGCTGCTCGACCAGGTGGGGGAGCCCACGCCGACGGAGCTCGACACCGGACCCTTGCCCCAGCGCATCGCTGGCCGCATCGGTGGGAGACCCCAGGTGCTGGTCATCGACGACCTCGACGAGGTCGCCTCCCTCGACATCGACGCGCTCACGCGGCTGCTGCGGGAGCAGGTGGCGGTGCAGGGCGAGCCGCTGTTGTTGGTGGCTTCGGTCACCGAGGTGGAGGGGCTGGTGGCCGCGCTCATCAGCGGGGCCACCACCGGGCTGTCCCCGGATCGGGTGAACCTCGAAGGCCTCGATCGCCGCGGCATCGTCGCGATCTTGAGAGACCGTGGCCTCGGGGGTGCGGCGGGTGCGGCGCTGGGCACGCGCCTGGCCGAGAGCCTCGCCGGGCTGCCGGGTGCGGTCATCGAGCAGCTCGTGGCCCTCGAGGAAGCGGGCTGGATCGAGCGCACCGCCGACGGTGGACTCAAGCCCACACAAGAGGTCGACGCCCTGCGCGAGGAGCGCCTGCCCCTGCCTCGGCGCGTCGAGCGACAAGAGGCCGCCCGCATGGACCGTCTCGACCCCGATCAGCGCCTCGTGCTCGAGGCGCTGTCGGTGCTGGCCCGCGAGAGCACACCCGAGACCGTGGCGGCGGTGTGTGGCATGGCGATGGGCGAGGTGGCCCACGCGGTGGACGGCTTGCTCGACCAGGATCTCGTGCGGCGCTGGGTTGACGGGATCCAGGAAGTCATCGGACTGACCGGCGAGCACCAGCGCGACGTGGTCTATGCCCTCATGGATCTCGAGCGTCGGGGCACGCTGCACCGCAACGCGGCGGTGGCCCTCAAGGGCCGCTCCCGCCGGCGCGCTGCAGCCATGGCCGAGGTGGTGGCGGGTCACCTGCTCCACGGGGGCCAGCCCGTCGAGGCCTACCCTCTGCTCATCCAGGCCGCCGAGCGCCACTTCAGGGGCCATCGCCTCAGCGACACTCACCGACTCCTCCGCCAGGCCCTCGACGCCCGCACCATCGCTGAGACCAAGCTGAGCCCCGAGGCCGAGGCGCCCTGGCGGCGTCGGCTCTATGCCCTGCAGGGTGGGCTGCTCGAGCAGCAGGGAGATCTCAGCGGCGCCCGCATCGCCTGGGAGAAGACCCTGGCCGCCGCCCGGGAGACCAGCGACCCGGAGGCGGAGGCTCGGGCCCGAGCGGGCCTCGGCTTGATCCGTGCGGCACGAGGGGATCACGCCCAAGCGGAACGGGACCTGAGCGAGGCTGTCGCACGCCTGCCCGAGGGCGACCCCAGCTGGCCCCGCACCGCCGAGGCTCTGGCCCGGGTGCGCATGGTGCAGAGCCGCTTCGACGATGCCTTGGTGCTCTGGGACCAGGTGCACGCCATCGGTGAAGAGGTCGGTCAGGCCGATCTCGTCGCCTCCTCCACGGCGGGACTGGGAAGTGTCGCCGCCTGCCGGGGAGATCTGAGCCGGGCCCGTCGCCTGCTCCTCGACGCCGAGCTGCGGCTGGGTGAGCAGGGCGATGCCCAGGTGTTGGTGGATGTGCGGATCTGGCTCGCGTGGATGGCGCTGGCCGACGGGCGGCTCCATCGAGCCGTGGAGCTGGGTCGGGAGGCCGAGCGCATGGCCCGGGAGTGCCAACGTCTCGACGAGGGCATCGAGGGCCTCGGCATCGCGGCCTGCGCCTATGCCTTGCGTGGCAACCTCGATGGCGCGCACAGCTGCACCCAGGACGCCATGGCCATCGCGAAGGATCGGGGCGAGGTTCCCACCCGTCAGACGCTCGTGGGCCTGCTGCCCGTGGCCCGGGCGCTGGTCGAGTTGGGCCAGGTAGACGAGGCAGGCGCGGTGCTACCGGGCTTCCTGGCCGCCCACGCCGGGGGGCTGGAGGAGCCCCGTGGCCAGCTCTACGCCCTGCGTGCCCGTCTGGGCGTGACCCGCGACCGGCGCGGGGCCATCGAGGCCGCGCTCACCGCCCTCGACCAGCCGCTGCCGCGCTTCCCCTGGCTCGCGGCCCGCATGCGTCTCGATGCTGCCTACGCCCTGCTCGCTGCCAAGCACGACCGAGCTGCCGATGCTGTCCTCGCGTGCCTCATCGCCTTGCCGAGGACCGGTATGCGTCTGTTCCAGCTGGAGGCCGAAGCACTGGCTGGCCGTCTCGGCCTCGGGAAGCGCTACCTCGAGGGTGCCGAGGGGCGGCTCGAAGAGCTGGACCGGGAGTTGGGGCGGCCCCGGGGGTTCCGGGAGCGCTGGCAGTGAGCGCCCTGCCTCAGTTCGGGTCCACCAGCACCACCCGACCGGTCTCGTAGACCACTCCGTACGCGGGCGCTGCAACCACGAGCTCGTCGGCACCGTCGTCGTCGTAGTCGCCCCAGGTGAGGGTGGCGCCCAGGCCGTCGAGCTGATCGCTGCGCACGGAGAATCCGGCGTAGTCGGTGTCGGTCGCGCCTGAGCCCAAGGCCGCGCCCCGGAAGATCCAGGCCTCGCCGGCCTGGGTCAGCTCGTCGACATCGTTGGCCGTGGCGCTGTCGGGGGCGCCCACCACCAGGTCGGTGCCGCCGTCGCCGTCGAAGTCGCCCAGGCCGAGCGACCAGCCGAAGTGGAGCGCGTCGGCGTTGGACGAGATGGTGAGGTTGGCGTCGGTGGTGCTGTAGGCGCCGTCGAGATCGCCGGCCTCGTAGTACACGAGCACATCGCCCACCGCGGGCGCGCTGATGACGAGGTCGGCGAGACCATCGCCGTCGAGATCTCCGACCTGAGGCGTGCCGTTCTGACCGAGATGGGTCTCGTCTTCGTGGGCCCGCACGCGGGCGATGTAGACATCGGTGATGGACCCACCACTGTCGGCGACGGTGGCGCCATCCACGATGAAGATCGCGCCGCCCTCGTCGTAGTTGATGCTCGCCTGCGGTCCGCCGAGGATGACCTCGGGGTAGCCGTCCCCATCGAGATCACCGCCGCCCACGGCCGATCCCAGCTGGTAGTCGCTCTGGGCGCCCAGCCAGGTGACGTCGGCGTCGAGCTCCAGGTCGACCTCGTCGCCCTGGACCAGACCACCGCCCAGCACGAGGTGGACCAGGCCGCGGCTGCCCGCGGTGTCGGTGTCGGCGGCCCAGTCGCCATAGATCAGGTCGGCCATGCCGTCTGCGTCCACGTCCAGGTGGGTCGCCAGGGCCCGGTTGGCCTGGGTGCTGTCGTCGCCCACCAGGGTGACCCAGGCGTCGTCCGTGTCGTAGCTACCGCTCAGGCTACCGCCGAGGAACAGAGCCCCAGACACGGGGTCGCCCGCCCAGACCTCGTCGGCGTATTGGTCGCTGCCGGCCAGCCAGAGGTCGGCCACGCCGTCGCCGTCGACGTCTCCGGCTAGCTGGCCCATGCTGCCCATCAGGTTGTAGTCGCTGGATGCGACCCAGGTAGCCACGGCCTCGGAGGCGATCAGGTTGCTCGTCGAGCTCCATGCGCTCTGATCGAGGAGGTAAGCGCCGCCGGCCTGGTACCCCGCGCTCCCCACCCAGTCGCCGCCCACCATCAGATCGACCACCCCGTCGCCGTCGAAGTCGCCGGTGGACAAGCCGTGGGCCCAGCCGAGGAAGTCGTAGGAGTCGCCCGCCAGCCATGCACTGGCGCCGTCTGGCTCCACCTGGTCGATGGCCTCGTCGCAGTCGTTGTC
>JAERSX010000875.1 GCA_016845285.1 Deltaproteobacteria bacterium
ACCAGAGCGAGGCCGGGCGCCTCTACCTGTACCTCTCGCTCGTCGACTGGAACGGCAGCGCTGCAGCGGAAGACGCCGATGCCAGCATCACCACCGACGAAGGCGAGGCCTACCTGGGGCAGGCCGTCGACGGCGGCCACGACCTCAACGGCGACGGCTTCGAAGATCTCATCGTCGGCGCCCCCCTGTGGAGCGAGGGCACGGGCGCGGCCTGGATCCTCCTCGGCGGGAGCGAGGCCGTCGACGACTCGGTGGACGCCGGCTCCCTCGACCTGACCCTCACCGGCGAGGCCGAACAGGACCGCTTCGGCACCTCGGTGGCGCTGGTGGACGATCTGGACCACGACGGCCTCCCCGAGGTGCTCATCGGCGCTCCCCGAGCCGACACCGAGGCCGAGGATGCTGGCCGGGCCTACCTCTTCTCCGGCCTCACCAGCGGCACGGTGTCCGCTTCCGACGCAGCGGTTCTCATCGACGGCCACACCACCGACGCCGGTCTGGGCACCACCGTCGGCGCCGCAGCCCTCGACGGAGGCGGCGCGCCGGTGCTCCTCCTGGGCGCCCCCGGTGCCGACGCGGTCTACCTCTTCCGAGCCGGTGGTTCATGAGGTCGACCCTGCTCCTGGCGACCCTGGGCCTCTGCGCATGTACGGCGTCGAGCGACCCCTTCGAGGAACAGGGCTCCCACGGAGATCTGGACGGAGATGGGACCCCGACCCACGTGGACTGCGACGACCAGGACGCAGACGTCGCAGGGCCCACGCCCTTCCATCTCGACCAGGACGGCGACGGCTACGGCCACCCGGACGTGACCACCGAGCGGTGCCACGCCGCGACCGGCTGGGTGGACGACAGCTCCGACTGTGACGACGCCGACGACACCGTCCACCCCGGAGCGGCCGAGCGCTGTGGGGGGCAGGACGACGACTGTGACGGGCTCATCGACGAGGCCGACCCCGACTTCGAGGACGTCGACGCCGAGCTCTGGTACCTCGACGCCGACGGAGACGGATGGGGTGACGAGGCCACGGCCGCGGCCGCCAGCTGCGGCGGCGAGCACACCGCCTCCATCGTGGGCGACTGCGACGACGGTGACGACACGGTCCACCCCGGCGCCCTCGAGCGCTGCGGCGACGGGGTGGACAACGACTGTGATGGCCAGGGCTGCGTGTTGCCCACACAGGGCTCCGTGGCCGACGCCCATCTCCTGCTCACGTCGACAGACCCGGCCGACGGCTCTGGGCAATCCCTGGGCGCGGCCGACCTCGATGGAGACGGCGCAGCCGAGGTGCTCCTCGGGCGCCCCTGGTCGAACGCCGCAGGCTTCGGCGCCGGGGCCATCACCCTGGCCCAGATCTCGGACCTCGCCCATGGCGCCGTGGACACCGAGGCCCTGGGGATCCTGACCCGAGAGGCGGACGAGGCGGGCCTGGGCACCAGCGCAGTGCTGCTCGATGGCGCCGTCGACGGCGGCCCGCTGTTGCTCGTGGGCGGGACCGGCCTGGTGGTGGGCCTGGTCGAGCCCTCGGAGCGGGTGGCCACCTCCCAGAGCCTGACCGAGGCCGACGTCTCCACCTTCAGCGCAACAGACGCCACCCCCGTCTTCCTGTCCCACCTGGGCGATCCGGCGGGGGACGGGGGCTCGGTCGCGGTTGCGCTCCAGCCCGGAGCCGACGACGGCGCCGGGGTCGCCTACCTGCTCTCGAGTGAGTGGCTGGCCACCACGACGGAGACCTCGCTGGCGGCCGCCCCGGTGAGCGTGCGCGGCACCACGAGCCTCGGCGCCCTCGGGTCCGGCCCCTGCGGCGCGGCGGCGGCCGACCTCGACGGTGACGGCCTCGACGAGGTGGTCCTCGGCGCGCCGGGCGCCTCCTCCGACACCGAAGACCACGGCGCAATCGTGGTCCTTCCCGGCACCTCCCTCGCCACCGATGGTGCCCACAGCGCGGGCGATCTCGACGCCTGGACCGCCGACAGCTCCGACGAAGGGGCACGCCTGGGCCACTGCCTCGTGGGCCTCGGCGACCTCGACGCCGACGGACGCGACGACCTCGCCGTGGCCACCCCCGGCGCCGAGCAACAGGCGGGCAGGGTGCACATCCTGGCCGGTGGTGCCCTCTCGACCGAGGGGCTGGTGGAGCTGGCACAGCTGCGAGGCGCCACGGGAGGCGAGCAGCTCGGCTCCGGTCTCGCCCGCCCCGCCGAGCTCGACGACAGCGACGGGCTCGACCTGGCCGTGGGGGCCCAGGGGGCGACCTGGTCGGACGGCGCCTGGCCGGGTGCCGGCGTGGTGCGGGTGTTCGCCGTGTCAGACCTCGCGGGCACGGTCGAGGCCTCCGAGGCGGCCTTCACCATCGCGGCCGACAGCGCCGACGCAGGGCTGGGTCGCGCGGGGGCCCTGGTGAGTGGAGACCTCAACGGCGATGGCCACGACGACCTCGCCCTGGGGACAGCCGGCACGGGCGAGGTGAGCATCTTCTTCAGCGGGGGGCTCTGAGCCGCCACAGCCCTCCCTGGGCCGCCGGAGCACCGATTCACATGCGTTTCACCTCGACTTCGCGAGGCGGTCAAGCACGGGCTCTACAACCTCTCGAGAACCAGCTCGAGGGGAGCCCCACATGGACACCGCCCGACCGTTTCGCGAAGTCTTCGCGCTCATCGCCACCGCCCTGGCCCACCTGCTGACCTGGCAGTGGCCCGTCGTCCACGCCGTCGTCGTGATCATCATCATGGGTGGCTGGACCGCCTGGATCGTGCGCCGCTGCCGCCGAGACGCCGACACCCGGGCCCGCCTGGGCCTGAAGCGGGGCGGCTTCGCGCACACCCTCAAGCTCGTGGCTCCCCTGGCCACCGTCACCGCCGGGCTCATGGCGGCCTATGCCTGGAGCCAGGGCCGCCTCGACATCCCCTGGACCACAGCCGTGCTCTTCCTGGTCTACCCGGCCTGGGGCCTCGTCCAGCAGCTCCTGGTGCAGGGCGTGTTCGTGCAGCAGATGCGCGCCCAGCCCAACCTGGGCCGCCGCCCATGGCTCGTGGCCCTCATCGCCGGCGCCTTCTTCGGCGTGGTCCACTGGCCCTTTCCGCTGCTCATGGTGGCCACGGCACTCATGGGCACCGCATTTGCCTTCATCTACATGCGCTACCAGAACCTCTGGCCCCTGGGCATCGCCCACGGCTGGCTCGGTGCCTTGTTCTTCCTCTGGGTCATGGACAAGGACCCCATGGCGCTGACCCTGGCCGCCGCGCAGATCATGTGAGTCGAAGTGGAGGTCGCATCGGGTGTACCGTGCTTCGATGGGCATCCGGCTCCACCCCTCGCTCCCTCTCCTCCTGACCCTGGCCTGCGCCGGTGACACCACGCTGGTGGCCGGGGGGCCCGAGACGGAGACCGACTGTGGGGACGGCGCCGACAACGACCTCGACGGCGCCTTCGACTGCGACGACACCGACTGTTTCGAGAGCGACGACTGCGCCGGACAGGGGCCCTCCGCCCCCGGCATCGCCATCGAGCCCACCGAGCCCACCTCGGCCGAGGACCTGTACTGTGCGGTGGTGGCCGAGGCCGACTGGGGCGGAACAGGCGCCATCAGCTACACCTTCGCCTGGCTCCGGGACGGCATCGAGGCCGGCATCACCGACGACACCGTGTCGTCCGCCGCCACGACCCGCGACGAGCTGTGGACCTGCCGGGTCACACCAGCCGCCGATGGCGAGAGCGGGGAGGCCGCCGAGGCCCAGGTGACCATCGCCAATGCCCTGCCCACGGGTGCGGTGGCGGCCATCTCTCCCGAGGCCCCCCGCGAGGGCGTGGACGGCCTGCTGTGCGC
>JAERSX010000876.1 GCA_016845285.1 Deltaproteobacteria bacterium
CACCACCGAGCCACAGACCTCCTACTGCGAGGCCCTGTGCGACCAGGCCGTCGCCTGCGCCGAAGGTGAGCGTGCCGTCGACGACACCCTGTACACCGACTGCCTGACCGCCACCGAGGCCAGCAACGAGAACTGCGCCAAGCAGTCCGACGAGGGCGTCAACGCCGCGGCAGCCGCAGCACTCACCGAGTGCACCGACGCCATCACCGCCCAGCAGGACGCCGAGGAGTGCGGCCCCTTCACCGGCTCCATCGACGAGCTCAAGCTCGGCGCGCCGGCCGCTGAGTGCGCCAGCCAGACCAACACCCTCGAGACCTACGAGGCCGCCCGCAACACCACCTACGAGACGGGGCCCCAGCTCTGCAGCCGGTTCACCAGCGACTGGTGTGGGCGCGTCGAGGAGTGCGTGATCGACGAGGTCGGCGACGTGTCAGACGCCACCTGGACGGCCCTCGGCGGCACCGCCAACGAGCTCTGCCTCGCGAGCAGCGGCATCAGCTCCTTCCAGACCGCCTGCGAGGGGGAGGATCGCTACGTGGCCGAGGCCTCTCTGGACGAGGTCAACCTCGGCCGCCAGGGCGCCCGCGAGTGCCTGGCCGAGCTGGGCGCGCTCTCCTGCGGCGAGGTCCTGAGCGAAGAGGTCCCCGAGGTCTGCGCCGCCGCCTTCACCAGCACCGACGAGGCCCTGGCCTTCGCCAGCAGCGTGGTGAGCATCCTCGAGACCGTCCAGGACGCCGTGGAGTAGGCCTCGAGGCCTCAGCGCGTGTGAGCCGAGGGCGGCGACTTGGTGGCGCCCACCTTCCCGGCCCGCCGCGACCGTCGGTCGACCCGCTGGGCAGCCGTCTCGCAGAGCTCGCGGCGAAGGTCGCTGACCGGAGCGCACCGCTCCGCGCTCACCGGCGCGGTGGACTCGAAGATCGACTCGAAGAAGGTGGCGTCCGCCCGCAGGGTCGCATCGGTCGCCGTGTCGCTGCCCCAGAAGGCGCGCACGGCCAGCATCTGTGCCTCGGCCTCTCCGAGGTCGGCGTACTCCGCCCCCTGAGCGAGGCGCCGGAGATCACCCTGGATCTGGTGGCGACAGCAGGCGGATGCGAAGGAGCCGGCCCGATCGCACAGGTCCTTGGCTGCGTCCCGATCGCCGCGGCGGCCGGCGGCCTCGCCCGCGAGGAACCAACACTCGTCCTGGTAGAGCCCCTCCACGACGAGGGAGCAGAGCCGCGTGGCGGCCGCCGTGGATGACAGGCTGCCCGACCCGACGACCACCAGAGCACAGTCCCCCGCCAGCTGCGGGTCCGACAGCTTGCTGCACGCGGCCAGGCGCTCCTCGGGGTCGCCATCCCTCTCGACGATGAGCGAGAGATACTGGTCGCGCTCAGACCTCAGGGCCTCGGCCTTGGGATCCACCGCACAGCCACACAGCAACAGATGGGTAGCGAGCCACAGTCGGATGGACGAGCTCAGCATGGAAAGCCCTGGGGTGCGGAGGCATCGGAGAGCGCCCCCGCCGACGGCATCTTCCCACGCCGAAAGGGCTCAGTACAGGGCATAGATCCGCATTCGCTCGTCCTCTGCGAGCAGGCTGGCGTGTCGCTTCAGCGCCCCGGCCGCCTCGACGTAGTGGTCTTCCATGAGCTGATCACGGTGGACGATGGCGTACCGGACGCCCGCGTCACGGGCCGCGCCGGTCAACCCACCGAGGTCGATGTCCCCGTCGCGGAGGTAGCGGGCGGCGGTCGTGACCTGCAGCCCCGTGAGGTTGATGCCCGTGTTCAGCGAGCCCACCGTGGGCTTGCCGTGCACGACCTGGTCGTAGAGGTAGGTGCGGGAGGCCGTGGGCGGAAGGTTGAGCACCGCACCCTCGGGGGCGGCGGCCAGGGCGCGCAGGGCCGCCGTCTCCGGCACAGGGGTCAGCTCGGGCAGATCCCGGGCCGAGGACACCACGAAGACCTCGACGATCACGAGCAGGACCCACCCTGACGCACAGCGGTCGGCCAGCACCGCCAGGGCGAGGGCGGACACCGTCGCCAGGCGCCACAGCAAAGACAGGGAGCCAAAGCCAGGCAGGGCCTCCAGCGCCAGGTAGGGCAGCGGCAGGGAGACCTCACGACCGCCGAGGCCCATGGGCAGCCCGTCCCAGACGAGCACCGGGCCCATGGCCAGGACCACCCCCGCAGCAAGCACGGTCCACAGTGCCGTGCTCCGACCGTCGGCCCGGCGCCGCGACGCCAGCACCGCGAGGATCAAGAGCGCAAGGCCCAGGTAGGCCGTGTGCACGTAGTCGCTTGGATTGCCCATGAGCTGGGCGAAGTCCGGAGAACGGAAGTCTCCCGGCGCGAAGTAGATGCGCGGGTCGGCAGCGCCCAGGGTGCGGCGGATGCGGGCGAGATCGGCCTCGTTCTTGATGTCGACGAGGCCGTCAGCCCCGAGGGCCACGCTTCGGATCCAGCGCGCCCAGAGCAGGATCACCGGCAAGGCTGCAGCGGCAGGCACGAGGAGCCGAGCACGCGTGGCCCAGCCGCGCCCGCGCCATCCCACGACGACCAGCGCCCCCAGCCACAGCCAGCTACCCACGCCCGCATACCAGCCACCCAGCGCGGTCAGCACCAGGCAGAGCGTGGCCGCCAGCCCCCACAACGCCACCATCCGTCCCTCGGCCTCGACGGTCTTGACCATCGCCAGGCAGGCCAGGGGCAGCCAGGTAAGCGCGATGGCTTCGGACGAACCATTCTGGAGGTGCGCCAGGCAGGTGGGGGCCAGCACGTAGCCCACGCCGGCGATCCAGCCGCGGCCCCCGCAGACCCGACCCAGGGCATGGGCCGCCAGGCCGCCTCCCCAGAGGTGCCCGATGACCAGAGCCGCATAGGCGGCCACCGGGCCCACGACACGTGTCAGCGGTGCGGCCAGCCAGGCGTTCACGGGGTCGGCGATGGCGAGCTGACCTCCCTGGGGAAAGTCCAGCAGCGTGGTGACGACCGGCGTGGGTGACCCCGGGCCCGCAGCGAACCACAGTCCCCAGAGGCTGTTCCACACATCCGTGCGGCTCCCCCCGACCACCAGGGCACCTGGATCCAACACGAGCGGCCAGGTCAGCGCGACTGCGATCAGCCCGTAGATCACGGGCGGGAGCAGCCACCGGCCCGTCCTCGCCCCCAGGCCAGCCGGGGCCGGGGGCTCAGTCGGCGGCGGCGACGTCACGGGGGGGCGCCGGCAGAACCCGGGGCTCGCGACCGCCAGAGCCGCGCAGCTCCAGCTCGGTGATGAGGACGGAGGGCACCGCCCAGGTGGCTGGCAGCCCACCGATGGCGCCGATGGAGAAGCGGCGGGAACCGGCGCCCGCATCGAGCACGTCGACGGGCGCGCTGGTGCCGCCCGCTGCGGCGATGTCCCGCAGGACGCGGCGATCGACACCCAGGAACTGGAGCCCACGCACCGGCTCCTCACGGCCATCCGGGTACAGGCGGTAGGCCTCCAGCGGGCGCGTGAGGCCCGGCAGCGGCCCCTCTCCGGAGAAGGCCACCTGGAAGTCCTCCGCGAGAGCTGGGGGCTCCACACGACGCACGACCAGCACGTAGGGCAGGCCCGTCTTCACGGCGAGCTGGATGGCCCGCTTGCGGAGCTTGCGGACACTCCGCGGGCGATCGGGCGTGACCCGCACGATGGCCGGCATCCCCTCGCGCCGCTCGTTGCCCAGCGAGCGACCATGCCCCGTGCTCCCGTTCAGCTCCTTGCGGGGAACCCGGCTCATGAGCAGCTCGCGCACCACCCCATCCTGGACGGCAGGCACGGCCTGAGCGGGCACCCCCTCCATGTCGTGGGTGTAGTAGCCGCCGGCACCCGGCAGGCTGGTGGGGTCGTCCACGACGGTCCACCCCTCGGGCAACAAGCGCCGGCCGATCCGAGCCGTGGGCGGTCCGGTCTCGTTGCCTCCGAAGAGATCGGGCGCCTCCTCGGGAGGCGGGGTGCCGGCGATCTCGGCCACGACCAGCTGGCGGAAGAGCTCGATGGACGCGGGCTCCTCGAAGAGGACCGGGCCCAGGTAGTCCTCTTCGACGGGTGCGGTGCTGAGCGCGCTCAGCCACGCGCCCATGGCATCCACCTCGGCAGCCATCTCCTCGAAGGGCGGCAGCGAGGCGGCGTCGCGGGCCACCCACCAGCGGGCGTTGCGCAGACGCGCGCCGTCCTCGCCGCGGGTGATGGCCTCGATGCGCACCACCGCAAAGCCCGTGGGCAGCCAGGCACGGGTGCCCTCGGAGCTCACGATGAGGCGCACCCCCTGCCAGTCCCGACCCACGGCGTTGGCCTCCTCGAAGGCCGGCCACTGCTCCAGCCGCGCGGTCAGCCCCTCGGTCAGCTCGCGGATGAGGGCACCATCAGAGTCATGCGCCTCGATGGGCTCGGTGCTCAGCGGCTCGATGCGACTCAGATCGGCCGCGTGCTCTCCCTCCTTGCCCTCCCGCGCCGCGATCTTGGCGGAGTACTGCTCGGCTGCGCCCTTGTAGGCGTCGTCGGTGGCCAGCCACATCTCTCGCCGCAGCGCCGTCTCGACCTCGTCGGCGGGGAGACCGCGCGAGTCGGTGCCGGCCCGCTCTCCGAAGGACATGTTGAAGTTGCCGTTGTCGAAGTCGTAGTCACCCACACGCACGTCGACGCGCACCCGACGGAAGGGACCCTCGTCGAAGGTGGTGAGCGCCCCCATGGAGGCCCGGGCGGTGGCCACGTTGCCTTGCACCACCTCGTAGGAGACCAGGTATGGCGCAGGCTGATCGGGCAGCTGGAGCTCGTTCATGGCCCGAGCCAGCTCGGCCTCGGCGGCTGCGACGGGGGTGAGGTCGGCGGCGAGGGTGGCCAGGCTCAGGGCACCGGCCAGCAACAGGGCGCTCATGTGCCCTCCGTGTGGACGATGCCCGGGGGCTCGAGGAGCGGGGGACGGTCGTTGCCCTTCTCGGTGCGCTGCACCTCCACCTCATCGACCAGCAGATCCGGGGAGATGGCGCTCACGGGCACCCAGCCACTCTCGGCCCCGCACGAGCCGTTGAAGACCTGGATCTCGTCGCTGGCACCCACGATCCGGGAGAAGGTGATGAGCGGCGTGCCGATGAGGTCGACACCGCGCACCAGCTCGTCGGGCCGTCCGTCGCGGTGGACCCGCCAGACGGTGACCGGCTTGACGGCGTAGCTGTTGGGGGTGGACCGGCCGGTGAAGGTGAAGCCCCCGCTGATGTCGTCGAAGATGAGGCCGAAGGGCTTGTCCTGGGCCTCGAGCTGGTCCAGGAGCTGTTGGCGCAAGGCATCGTAGGACACGGTCTCGTGCGCCTCGACGACGAGGTTTCCCTGCCGCGCGACGACCGCCGAGCCCGGCTGACGGCGACCGTGGCCGTTGCTGCGATCGTGGCCCGCGATGGGGCTACGGCTGGTGAGGAAGCCCTGGAGCACGCCCTTGTCGACGATGCTGACCCGCTCGGCGGCGACCCCCTCGTCGTCATAGCGGTAGTGGCCGTTGAGATCGCGCTCGTTCCAGCGCGCACGGGTGGGGTCGTCGTAGACGCTGATGAAGGTCGGCAAGATCTCCTCGCCCACCTTGCGGGTCAGGGTCTGACCCTCGTCCTCGTCCTTCTGGCGATGGCCCTCGATGCGGTGGCCCATGATCTCGTGGAAGAAGACGGCCGCCGCACGGCCGCGGAGGATGGCAGGGCCCACGTAGGGGTCGACCAGGGGTGCAGCGCGCAGGTCGGTGATCTTCTGGGCCACCGTGTGTGCCATGGCGATGACCCCAGCCTCATCGGGCAGCCCATCCGGGGTGGTGGCGTCGATGTAGTCGTAGGCGTTGAGCGACATCCCGTCGTCGGCGATGGTGTTGCCGTAGAGCGAGACCCGCAGTCGGTGACGGCGAACCTGGATGCGCGTTCCGTCCGAGCTGATGAAGGTGTGCAGATCGTCCTGGGCATGCATCGACACGTTGGAGTCGTAGACGTCGGGGTACTCGAGGAAGACCGCGCTCGCGGCCCGCACGATGTCGCGCCACGCCTCGGCGTCCACCTCCAGGGCCTCGCCCCGGTCGACATCGACGATGACGGGGGCCGCGGAGAAGCCGGCGCTCGGGTGCTCCCGGCCCACATT
>JAERSX010000877.1 GCA_016845285.1 Deltaproteobacteria bacterium
CCGCTGCTGGCGGCACGGGCGTCCGGCGTGCCCATCTGGGGCGAGATGGGACTCGCTGCAGCGCTCATGGTGGCCGAGCGTCCCCTCGATGTGGTCGCGGTCACCGGCACCAACGGCAAGTCCACGCTGGCCCCCCTGACCGGCCAGCTCCTCGTCCAAGCGGGAATGCGACCCTTCGTGGGAGGCAACCTCGGGCGACCCTTGTCAGAGCTCCTCGATGAGCCCGAGCCCCACGATGTCGTCGTCGTCGAGGTCTCGAGCTACCAGCTGGAGCTGCCCGGTGGCCTGGCACCCCGCGCGGCCGCCGTGCTGAACCTCACCCCCGATCACCTCGCCCGCCACGGCGACATGCAGACCTATGCAGCCTGCAAGCGTCGACTGCTGCAGTGCGTCCCGGCGAGCGGCTTCGCCTGGCTCCCCACTGGGGTCCCTCTCCTCGAAGGCCCCTTGAGCGCCCCGCTCTTCCGCCTGGACGCAGAACCCGGCATCACCGACACGGGCGATGCCCTCGTGATGCACGGGACCTCCACACCGGGCCGCCTGTCGACGTCGGGCTTCAGCCTCCCCGGGCTCCACAACCGCGCCAACCTCGCCGCCGCCGTCGCGCTCTCGGTCTCCGCCGGCGCGTCCATCGAGGACCTCGACGCCAGCACCCTCGTCGGCTTGCCACATCGCCTCGAGCAGGTCGCCGAGCACGACGGCATCACCTGGATCAACGACAGCAAGGCCACCAACGTAGACGCCGCCATGGTGGCCATCGAGGCCGTGCCCGCACCGCAGATCGTGCTGCTCGGGGGCCAGGGCAAGGCAGGCGAAGACTACGGTCGCCTGCGCCCGAACCTTGCCTCATGCGCTCGCCGCATCATCTGCTTCGGCGCCTCGGGACGAGACATCCTGCAGGCGCTGGATGGACTCCCCGCCGAGCGGGTCGCCAGCATGCAAGACGCCGTCATCCGGGCCCAGGCCTTGGCCCGAGCTCCCGATCGCGTCCTCCTGGCTCCCGCCTGCGCAAGCTTCGACGAATTCACCGACTTCGAGGCGCGTGGTGCTGCCTTCGGCGAGCAGGTCGCTCGCATGCACCGGCCCCGTGTCCCTCAGGAGGGTCCATGACCCGCCGCATCGATCCCTGGCTCGTCGCCACCACCCTGGTGCTCATCGCCTTCGGGCTGGTGATGGTCTACTCGGCCTCCGCCGTCATCGCGATGGAGCGCTCGGGCGACGAGGCCTACTACCTCAAGCGTCAGCTCATGGCGCTCGGTGCCGGAACCGTGCTCTGCGCGGTCACCGCCATCACTCCCACGCGCGTCATCCGCCGCTACCGGACCGTGCTCTACACCATGACCATCATCGGTCTGCTGCTGTGCTTCGTGCCGGGCATCCAGCACCGGGCGAACGGCGCCGCGCGCTGGCTCGGCTTCGGCTCGGTGCACGTACAGCCCTCCGAGTTCGCCAAGCTCGTGGTGCTGGTGAGCCTGGCCCACTACCTCGACCGCTGGCGGGGCCAGCTTCCCGACTGGCGTGTCCTGCTCCGAGCCGCGCTCATCCCGCTGCCCGTCATGATGCTGGTGCTGCCCGAGCCGGACTTCGGCACGACCGCCATCATCGGCGGCATCTGCGCGCTCATGCTCTTCGTGGCCGGCATGAAGCCGGCCCACATGGCTGGCGTCGTCGGCCTCGGGACCGTGGTGGGGCTGCCGCTCATGGTCGCCGAGCAGTACCGCATCGAGCGTCTCACCAGCTTCCGCGACCCCTGGGCCAACATGGAGGCCGAGGGCTACCACATCATCCAGAGCTGGGTGGCCATGCACTCCGGCGGCATGTGGGGCCAGGGCCTGGGCAACAGCCTGGCCAAGCTCCACTTCCTTCCCGAGCCCTGGACCGACTTCATCGGCGCCGTCATCGGCGAGGAGCTCGGCTGGGTGGCGCTCGTGTGCCTCATCGGCATGTACGCCCTGTTGGTCTGGCGAGGCCTCTGGATCGCCCGCCGCGCCCGGGACGCCTTCGGGACCTACCTCGCGGCCACCATCACCGCGATGATCGGGCTCGAGGCCTTCTTCAACCTCGCGGTGGTCATGGGCGTGGTACCCCCGAAGGGGCTGGTGCTCCCCTTCATCTCATACGGCTCTACGGCCATGATGAGCCACCTCTGGGCCATCGGGTTGCTGCTCGGCATCGCCGCCGAGGCCGACCCCGTGGGCGCACCCATCACGAAGGGCTGGCCACGCCGTCGTCAGGCAGAGCCCGCCCTCACGCCCGCCAAGTAGGGGAGCCCACTCATGTTCCGCGGCAAGATTCACCACATCCACTTCGTGGGCATCGGCGGCTCCGGCATGTCCGGCATCGCCGAGGTGCTGTTGACCATGGGCTTCTCCGTCACCGGCTCCGACCTCAGCGAGGGCAGCGCTGTCGTGCGCCTCCGGGGCCTCGGCGCCACCGTGCACCTGGGCCACGACGCCGCCTACGTCGACGGCGTGGACGTGGTGGTGAAGTCCACCGCCATTCCCGACCGCAACGTGGAGATCCAGGCAGCGCTGGGCGCGAAGATCCCCGTGATCCCCCGCGCCGAGATGCTCGGCGAGCTCATGCGCATGAAGTACGGCGTGGCGGTGGCGGGCACCCACGGAAAGACCACCACGACCAGCATGCTGGCGCGGGTCCTACAGACCGCTGACCTCGATCCCACCGTGGTGATCGGCGGTCGCCTCGATGCCATGGGGAGCAGCGCCCGCCTGGGCGCCGGCGACTTCATGGTGGCCGAAGCCGACGAGTCGGACGGCAGCTTTCTGCTGCTGGACCCCACCATCACCGTGGTCACCAACATCGACCCCGAGCACCTCGATCACTGGGGGACCGTCGACGCCCTGCACGAAGGCTTCGTCGAGTTCGCGGGCAGTGTCCCCTTCTTCGGCTTCGCCACCCTCTGCCTCGATCATCCGGTCGTCCAGACCCTCATCCCGCGCCTGCGTCGACCCGTGGCCACCTACGGCTTCAGCGCCCAGGCCGACGTGCGGGGCCATGGGCTCAAGAGCTCCGGACTCTTGACCACCCTCTCAGTGAGCTGGGCGGGAACCCATCTCGGCGAGCTGCGCCTCGGCATGCCCGGCCGCCACAATGCACTCAACGCCTTGGCCGCGACCACGGTGGCCCTCGAGCTGGGCGTGCCCTTCGCCCGCATCCAGGAGGGCCTCGACGGCTTCTCCGGCGTCGACCGGCGCTTCAGCGTGCGCGCGGAAGGTGTGCCGACCACAGGTTCTCTCGAGGGCACGAGCACCGACGAAGCCGTCACCATCATCGACGACTACGCCCACCATCCCACCGAGATCAGCGCCACCCTCGGTGCCGCCGCAGAGGCCTGGCCCAACCGCCGCATCGTGGCCGTCTTCCAGCCACATCGCTTCACCCGCGTGCGCGATCTGGCCGACGACTTCGCCCGCAGCTTCAACGACGCCGCCCACGTGGTGGTCTGCCCCATCTACCGAGCCGGAGAGCGCCCCATCGAGGGTGTCGACCACCGCAGCCTGGCCGCCAGCCCCGCCCACCACGGACACCGCTCCGTCGAGGCCACCGAAGATCTGGAAGGTGCCGTCACCCACCTCCTCGACCACACCCGCCCAGGCGACGTCATCATCACGCTCGGCGCCGGAGATGTGAACCGCGTCTGTGGCGAGCTGGCCCACGCCCTGGGCCTCGACGGCGAGTCCAGTGGGAGTTGAGGCGCTGCGCGCGGTGCTCCCCGAGGTGCCGGGCGCCTCGGTGCGGCTCCACGAGTCCATGCGTCGGCACACGCCGCTGCGCGTGGGTGGGGCCGCCCAGATCTGGCTTCGGGTCGACGACGAGACGGCGCTCAAGAAGTCGCTGGGCCTCATCCGGGGCGAGAAGGTCCGCTGGCGCACGGCCTGGCCCTTCCAAGATCTGCTCGTGCGAGACGGCGTCTTTCGGGGAGTCCAGGTCCGCCCTGGACGCGCCTGGGAG
>JAERSX010000878.1 GCA_016845285.1 Deltaproteobacteria bacterium
GGATCTCGTCTGGGAACACATGCAGGAGAATGTCCCGCACCGCACCAGAAGGGCAAAGGTCCCCGGGGGATGGCTGGTCGTGACCTCCGTCGTCGATGGCGGCGGAGCCACCTTCATCCCCGATCCCCGCCACACCTGGAAGCTGCATCCCAAGCCGTCGAAGGCGTGCTGACACCAGGGCGGCGCCGAGCTCCACCGCTGGGGAGGTGCGCCACCACCCACAGAAGTTGTGCGGGAAGTCGTGCGGGTTTCCCGCTCTGAAGATCTGAAAACAGCCGCACACGTCGCCCTAAGTGGCTGCGATTACAGGGCCTCTTTCTTACTCCACATAGCCGAGAGCCCGCAGCGCCTCCTCGTCGCCCTCCTCGCCCTCACCAGGCTGACTCGGCAGCAGCGCACGCAGCTCCGCCTCGAGCCGTGTGTCGCGGACCGGCGTGTCTTCGTCTGGAAGCGCATACAGGTTGTGTTGCACCCCGAAGGCCCAGGGCGTGGCCACCAGCTTGTGGGTCGCCGTACGCACCATGAGCTGACGCGCACGCTCGGCAGGCCAGGCCTCCGCCGCGCGGGCCATGGGGCCCTCCACGAGGGGCAGGGTTCCCGTCAGGTCGGTGCGATGCGTCGGATCGGCCTGGTGGTCGAAGAAGCCGTCTGTGCACAACGAATAGGGCGTGACGTGCAGGCAGTTTCGCTTGCTCGCACGCCCCGCCCGGAGCACACCGGTGAGCGTCGGGTGCAGGGCCGAGCCGCTCACGGCGGCCACGTGGTCACGCGGTGATGCCTCGAAGAGATCCTGCCCGTCGAGGTCTTCGGGCACGGGCAACCCTGCCAGGCGCAGGAGCGTGGGCCCGACGTCCTGGAGCTGGACGAGGGTCTCGCGGGTCTCGCCCTCGGGGACGCCCGGCCCGGCCACCAGCAGGGGCACCCGCACCGCGCTGTCGTGCACGTGCGGACCGTGCTCGTAGAACAGTCCCCACTCTCCCAGTGCCTCGCCGTGGTCGCTCGTCAGCACCACCACCGGGTCGTCCAGGGCCTCGACGAGGCCAGAGATCTGGTCAGCCGCTGCCGCTGCCTCGGCGGCGTAGAGCACCCGGCAGTCCTCCAGCGCCATCGAGGAGACGCCGTCCCGGTCTCCGAAGACCGCCGCCCGAGAGAGCTCGCGGTCGGCGGCGCGCTCCCCCAGCTCCCGGCAGACCGGGGCGTCGAGGGCCTCCTCGGGCAGGTAGGGAAAGTGGGGATCGGTGAGGTGGACCCACAGCAGCACCGGGCCGTCGGGCGACCAGGGCAGCAGGTCCCGGGCGAGGTCGGCCCCGGCGTGGGCCCGGGGATCGCTCACCACCTCGAAGACCTCGAAGCCGTCGTCGAGGCCCTGCTTGGGACCGGCCACCCCGCTGCCGCTCATGGCCAGGGTGGTGTAGCCGGCCTCCTGGAAGAGCCGCACCACGCTCACCCCGTGTTTCACGGGCTCACCGACCTCCTGAGAGCCGTGTCGGGCCGGCAGCAGGCCCGTCCACATGCTGGCGAGGGCCGGCGTGGTGCGCGGGAAGGGGGTGGTGGCCTCGGTGAAGCGGGTGCCACGAGCCGCCAGCTCCGCGTAGCCAGGGGCGTCGATCACGTCGTGGCGCAGGGTGTCCACGGTGATCACCAGCACGTCGACCGAGCGACGATCGCCGGACCCCGAGCATGCGCCGAGAGCCCACAGGAGCGGGGTGGCGGCCCTCACCGGCGGCTCCACAGCCAGTGCACGTCACGGGCGAAGGAGGCCGTGAGCACCCCGAGGGCAGCCACGCAGATCCAGGCCGACAGGGGCGGAGACACCGCCAGCGCCAGCACCAGACAGCCCACCATGAGCCCGCAGGTGTAGCGACGGGGCCAGAAGGGCTCGAGGGGCCGCCGCATCCAGGCCCAGGGAACCCCAGCCAGCACGAAGAGGTAGCGGTAGGTGCCGCCGGCCAGGATCCAGATCCCAGCGTGATCGAGGCGCCAGACCAGCGCCGAGAGCACGACCACCACCAGCGCATCGAGCTCCATGTCGAGCGCCCCGCCGAGCTCGGAGGCCGAGCCCGTGGCCTTGGCGATGAAGCCGTCCACGTAGTCGAGGACGTAGGCGACCGCCGCGACGGCGAAGGGCAGCATGGGCTCGGCGGGGGGCGCCCAGGCGAAGGTGGCGAGCAGGCCCACCAAGGCACCGCGCCCCAGGGTGATCGTGTTCGCCAGACCCAGCCCCGGCCCAGCCGGCAGCGCCCGGGAGGGCCAGATCACCAGCGCGTAGGCCCCAAAGACCACCAGGACCGGCCACCAGGGCTGCCCCAGGGCCACAGAGACCAGGACTCCAGCGGTCAGGGCGGCGCCGAGTCCGGCCGCGAGCACGGGGATGCGGATGGCCAGTGGATGCCTCCGCCCCCCGCTTACCCTCTCCTCGGGCCTTGGGATAGCTCGATCCGAATCAGCCCCGAACACGACGGGCGAGATCAACAGCTGCTGGCACGGCATGGGGTGTGCTCAGCCGCGGTACCCCGTGTCCGGAGCTCTCGGCTCGAACTCCGGGCAACAATGGGTCTCCTGCACGAACTCGGTCATCGAGTCCCAGAGGTCGAAGATGGCCTGCTTGGAGTCCACCTTGCGGTAGGCCACCTTGGCCTCCCGAAAGCATGCCATAGAGCCAAAGAGCCCGTGACCGAAGGGGGAATAGTCCGAGAGCCCGTATGCAAAGCAGATCGTGAGCACACACCCTGCGGGCATTTCGTTCTGCAGTGCAGCCAACGCATCCTCGAAGTCCTGGGAGGAAGTGGAGGGGGACACCCACACTCCGTCCCATTGCAATCCAAGGCGCACGGCGAGGTGACTGATCGCACCGCGGTGCGTCGGGCTTCCGAGTCGAATGGTGGCGAACAACAGTGTGGTCCGCTTGCCGTCCGGACCTTGGGCAGCGACGGGGATCTCGACCTCGAGCACACAGTCACACAAGTCGCCATGGGATGGATGGAGCTTGAAACGCGTCTCTCCCGATGGCGTGAGCACCTGCGGCTCGAGGCCATCGAAGTCGTCTCCTCCAAACACGGACCCATCGATCTCGACCGACATCGTGCAACCGTTGGATTGGACCCATCCGTCGAGATGGCCGGTTGCGTCTCGATACCTGAGCTTCCACTTCGCCATGTCCGGCACCTAACGGAGGCCGTTCACGTGCAGGTCCGAGGTGTCGCTGGAGACGAGCTTGTTGCCCGAGCGGATCAGGGCCAACTCAGCAGCTCTCCGAGTGCCCGCTCTCGATCCTCGTACCAAGGCGAGCCGTCGGGGCGCTGGGTGGGAGCGGCACGGGCCAGCCACCACCGAGCACCAGCGCCGGCCCAGGCGTCGGGCTGGTGGTAGAGCGGATCGGCCATCGCCTCGGCGAGCGGCACCACCGCGATCCCCTCCGTCGCCAGGCCCTCGAGGATGCGGGGGAGCTGCTCGGCGGTGACGCGGTTGATGTGCAGCAGCATGATCTGGACCGCCTCTCTCCCGAGCTTCTCCCGAGAGATCGCGCGAGCCTCCGCCACGGCCTCGGCGACGTTGTCCACGTACTGATCTCCGAGGGTCGCGAGCTCCTCGGAGGCCGCCCCGTCTCCCACGCTCCGTCGGCGGACGAACTCGAACATCCAGTCGTGGGTGTCGATGGTCACCGGCGACACCGTGTAGCCGGCTTCCGCCAGCGCCCCCAGGGTCGCGTCTCTGCGCTCGACGCCTTCGCCCCGCCACAAGTAGGGGAACCGGAACCAGCGCGTCTCGTCGCGGTGGGCAGACCACAGACCGTCGCACTGACGCACCTCGGCCATCCACGCATCCAGCTCCGTGTGTGCAGCACTCCGATGGTGGGCGGTGTGGTTGCCGATGGCGTGCCCCGCCGCCCGCCACTGGGCCACGAGGACGTCGTCCTCGGCGAGGTTGCCGCAATTGACGAACGCGGTCGCCGGCGCTCCAGCTGCCGACAGCGCGTCGAGGATGTCCTGGCTGGTGGTGGCCCAGTCCGCCGGGTCGCTCAGCAG
>JAERSX010000879.1 GCA_016845285.1 Deltaproteobacteria bacterium
CCTCGAGGGCTGGTGCAAAGGGCGCGAAGTCTTCGGCCTCGCGGGCCGCCATCCAGGCCGCGAAGCCCGTGGACTGCGCGGTGGCCAGCGCCCGGACGAGGTCTTCGGGGACGCGGCTGGCGCGGTGGTGGGCACGCGACAGCTTGCGGTGGGCGGCCACCTGGATCTGGGTGGCGGTTCCGGCGTCGACGTCCTCGCCGAGCTCCTGGAGGGCGTCGCCATAGGCCGAGTCCGTCAGCCGCTGGTGGAGGATGGCCATGAGGGCACTCATGTGGGCTGCCCGGTGCTGACCACCCTTGGCGGGCTGATAGGTCTGCTGGTCCCACTGAACCAGGCCGGCCACTCCGCTCAGCGCCTCGATGTCGTGGACATGGGCCTGTATGCGGCTCCAGGCGGTGGTCTCGGTGGTTGCAGTGGTCATGGACGAGCTCCAGCGAAGGGTTCGCGGCCTAACGTGACCCGGATGAGCGGGTGACGGGACCGTGATTTCGACTCCCTGCGTGGGGGGGCGGTCGCCTGCGTGCTATGGCATGGGCTACACCAAGGGGACCCGATGGCGAGGCTGGTCTTGCGGGTACGACGCGGTGGCCGGCTGCTCGGCAGCTGGACGCTGGGGCAACAGCCCCTGGAGTTCTCCATCGTCGATCTGAACACGGGGGTCGAGCTCGGGAGCTTCACGGCCAAGGGGGCCGATGTGGTGGCGAAGTCCACCGCGGGTGGCGTGGACGAGGTTCCCATCCCGGCTCCGCTGCGCCTCGATGGCGACGACTTCACCGTGCCCATCCCGGAACCCACGGGTGGTGTCAGCGATCCCGGTCCCACGGAGGAGCGGAAGGCGGTGCGCAACCTGGCGCGTGAGCCCCTGCTCCAGGCCGGTCGGATCGCGGGCGATGATCTGACCATGCCGCACCCCGATCACACTGTGACCACCGGCATTCCCGTTCAGTCAGACTCCGCCGACGGCGGCGGCTTCCCCAACGGCGGCTTCTCCAACGGGGGCTTCTCCAACGACCCTGCGGTGGCCGAAGACACGAGCCAGATGCCCGAGGTGACCCTGGGTGAGGCTCTGTCCCCCCTGGAGCTGCAGACCGAAGAGGTCCAGGACGGCCAGCCGTCCCTCCTCCCGGAGCGCGACACCGTCGAGCGTCCGGCCATGCGTGCCATGCCCCCGAGGCCTCGCCCTGTGCAGGCCGCCGAGGTCTGGGTGCGCAAGAGCAGCGAGTGGCGGAGCGCCGGGCGCCTGGTGACGGGCCAGCGGGTGCGCATGCTGGGTGCTTGGATGCGCCTCCGCCCGGACGGCCGCCTGGTGGTGAACCCGGGCAGCCGCATGGCCGGCTCGGGCACCATGGTCGACGGGCGCCACGTGGAGATCAACGCTGGCGAAGATGCCATCGCCCTGCCGGCTGGCGCGTCGGTGCTGCTCTGCTTCCAGGAGCATGGCCTGTACGTCCGCACCGAGCCTCTTGCCGAGTCCACCGACTCCATCGCCTACGACGTCGAGGCCTCCTCGCCGTATCCATGAGGGCGGCGTCGTGGCTGGCTCCAGTGCCTTCTGAGGCAGCACCCTCGAGGGTGTGACCCCCCTGCGTGACCGAGGCTCCCGGTGCTCCGCTTCGACGACCAGAGCCGGCTCCTCGAGCTGGGCGTGCACGATCTCATCGAGGCGGGACCTCCCAGCGGTCACCTGAGTCTCCAGGCGGCCTGGTCGGCCCGGGTGCGCATGCGTGCCGGACAACAGGCCCACGTCAGCTGGCAGGCCGAGCGAATGCTCGAAGACGACGACTTCAAGGCGGAGGTCACCCTGCGCCACCGTGTCGTGGTGGCTGGCTGGGAGGTGGTGGTCTCGGGTCGTATCGACGGCCTCACCCGCGAGGGCGACTACGTGGTGGCCGAGGAGCTCAAGTCCACGGCCATGGCGACGGCACGCCTCGACGGAGCGACCGCCGACGACTTCGGGGGTTGGGCCCAGCAGCTCCGCCTCTACCTGCACTTCCTGGGTGCCGCTGGAGAGCAGGCCATTGGCCGGCTCATCGTGCTGTCGCTCGCCGATGGGCGTCAGCATGTCTTCGACGTTCGCCCCGATCCCGACATGGGCGCCTGGCTCGAGCGACAGCTCCAGTGGGTCATCGAGCTGCACGAGGAGCGTCTGGTCTGGCTGCGACGGCGGCGCTCGGCGGCGGCCACGGGCATCCCCTTCGCCCACGAGTCCTGGCGCACCGGCCAGCGCGGTGTGGCCAAGGACCTCGTGGACGCGCTCCACGGCAAGCGGCAGGTCTTGCTGAGCGCGCCCACCGGCTACGGCAAGACGGCGGCAGCCCTGCACGCGGCGCTGCAGGTGGCCTACGAGACCGACGCCCGGGTCTTCTTCGCGACGGCCCGCACCACCCAGCAGTACATGGCGGAGCAGACCCTGCGGGCGATGGCCGCGCAGGGGCTGCCCGTGCGCGCCGTCTCCATCCGCGCGCGTGAGAAGGCGTGCCTCAACGAGGTGGTGGCCTGTCGCCCCGACTGCTGTCCTTACGCGAGTGGCTACTACGACAAGCTCCTGGAGAAGGACCCCCTCGGCCGCCTGTGGCCGGACGAGCACGATGTCTTCGGCCCTGCCGCTGGCTCGACCCACGGCGTCCCCGGTCCTGACGAGGTCATCATGGTGGCCGAGCACGACCAGATCTGCCCCTTCGCGCTGTCTCTCGACATGGCCATGAGGGCCGATGTGGTCATCGGCGACTTCAACTACGTCTTCGACCCCAGCGTGCGCCTCCAGGTCATCGCTGATGCTCCCGGAGACTGGATCGTCATCGCCGACGAGGCCCACCATCTCCCGGATCGGGCCATGGGCTACGGGTCGCCGGAGCTGCGCCGTGGACCGGCAGAGGCCTGTGTGGACGCCAT
>JAERSX010000880.1 GCA_016845285.1 Deltaproteobacteria bacterium
GAGTCCAGCGGCGCCCTCTACCTGATCCGCCTGCCCTGCTCGGCCGGTGATGGCGGCGGGTCCGATGGAGACTCGGGTGGGGACGACAGCGGCGAGGGCGACGGCTCAGGCGAAGGCTCGGGCGAAGGCTCGGGCGAAGGCTCGGACGAAGGCTCGGACGAAGGCTCGGACGACGGAGGGACCGGCGGTGGGACCGGCGGCGGCGAGCAAGGAAAGGAGTGCGGCACCATGCCCGCATCGCCAGCATGGGCCTGGGGACTCCTGGGACTGCTCGCGGCGGTCTCTCGACGTCGACGCACCGTCGCACCGGCGTAGCGAGCACCCGGCCGTGGCTTCCCCACAGGAGGCCTCTGGCTCAGCTCCACTGGAGGAAGATCGAGGACACGGACGGTAGGGCTATCGAACAGGCAGAACGGCACGGAGTGTGAGACGTGTTCCGTCGATGGCACGACGGGCAGCGACAGCGGCAGCCGGTCCGTCTGTGAGCAGCAGTACGAGGGGACGGGCTTCGAGTGCGTGTGCGACACCCCTGGTGGGTACCGTCTGGACAGAGGTGCCGCTCAGGCCTCACCACCGACCTGCACGACTGGCAATCAAGGGAGCGTCATCACCAACAGCCGCTGAGCCTGCGCACCCTTCCGGACCCGTCCAACACTCCTCAGAGCATCCATCGCCACTCAGGGCGCCAAAGCCCGCGCCCTTCCCCCGCTCGCGCGCAGGCCAGATTGACTACATCTTGTCAGCGCTCGCGGTAATCTACTCAAAGGGGGCGAGGCTCTGGCCGATAACGGGGCGCGGCCCTCATCGTGAGAGAATATGATTTGCTTGATCCTCCCTCTGCTCATCGCTCCGGTCAGTGCATCAGAACTCTCTGAGGAAGAAAGCCTTCTCTTCTCGAAGATTCCTGTAGTGACGGGTGCATCCAAGCATGAACAGCGAGTCAGTGAGGCTCCCGCTTCTGTCACCATCGTGACCGCCGAGCAGATCCAACGTTTCGGATGGCGAACCGTGGGAGAGATACTCGACGGGGTTCGAAGCATCCACGTGACCAGAGATCGCAACTACGCGTTTGCGGGCGTGCGTGGATTCAGTCCACCGAGTGCATACGGAGAGCGAACCCTGCTTCTCCTGGACGGGTTTCGTCTCAACAACCCGCTCTACGACGGTGGAAACGTCGACCGCAACATTCCCATCGATGTGGACGACATCGACCGCATCGAGATCATTCTCGGCCCTGGCTCGGCCCTGTACGGAACCAACGCAGTACTTGGGGTGGTGAACATCATCACCCGACGCGGGCGCGATCTCGCCGGGGGCAGCGTCACGCTTGAGGGTGGCAGCTACAACACGATGGGTGGTCACACGTCCTGGGGAAACCGCTTCGACAATGATCTCGAGGTACTCATCGCCGCCGGTGGACGTTGGTCCGAAGGTCAGGATCATTACTACGCCCTGTACGACGACCCTCTGACCAACAACGGACTCGCTGAAGACCTGGACGCTGAGTGGGACTTCGACACCCTCGCCAAGGTTGGCTTCCGAGATCTTCAGCTGCAGGTGTTCTTGGGGGCACGAGAGAAAGAGTTCCCCACAGGTGCTTTCGAGACTCACTTCAACGGCCAACGATCGTTCACGAACGAGACCAATGGTGGCCTGTCCGTCTCGTTCGATCGCACAACCCCCTCGGGAGGCACCCTGCATAGTGCGGTCCAGATGCAGTACTACGACTACTTTGGCGACTATATGTACAACTGGGGTGACGCGGAGAACGTAGACCTCATCGCAAACCACGACGAATCCGACTCCCTCGGCTGGGGCGCGGAGTCTCACATCACCCAGCCCCTGTTCGACAGCCATCATGTGACAGTTGGTGCTGAAGTCCGCCACATCTTCCGAATGACCCAATCTAATGAAGATGTACTTCCTGACCCTGTCGTGAACATGGACCTGGATAACTCGACCATCTACGGGGGCGTCTACCTACAGGATGAGTGGAAGATGGTCGACGCCGTCAGCGTCACATCCGGTGTTCGGGCCGACATCTACCCCGACTTCGGACTCACCATCAACCCCCGCTTGGCCCTGCTTGTCGACCCGACCTCTACGACGACGCTCAAGCTCCTCTACGGTACGGCATTTCGAGCGCCCAATGGCTACGAGCGGTTCTACGACGACGGCGGCTGGTTCAACAAGGCACCGGACTCTCTCGATCCAGAGAAGATAAGAACCGCCGAGGGTGTCGTGGAGCAAGGGCTGGGCTTGAACTGGTCTGCCGTCGCGACGGTCTATCACTCGACCATGACCGATCTGATCTCCACCCGGTTGGATGATGAAGGTCTCGCGGTCTTCGACAACATTGACTCGGTCCGAAACATGGGAGCGGAGCTGGGAGCCGAGGGCCATCCGGCCTGGCTCGAGACGCGGGGTTCGCTGTCACTGCACGACGTCCGAGACACCACAACCAATGACGTACTACACAATGCGCCACTCATCCTGGGCAAGGCCTTGGTGTCACCAGCCGTGGTGCCCAACCACGTCTTTCTGGGGATGGAGCTGATCGCGATCGGCTCCCGCACAGACCCCAGCGGGGTAGCCCTGGGCCCCCACGCAATCGTCAATGCGAACCTGTTGACCCGCGACCTGATCGATGGTCTACAGCTCGCATTCATGGCTCGCAACCTACTCGGAACCAGCTATCGCCACACCGCTGGCTACGAGATAGCCCAGGCCGGAATCGAGCAAGACGGCCGCAACTATCGCCTCACCGCCAGCTACAGGTTCTGACAGGTCTCTTGAAGCGCATTGGCCCAGTCCTACTCACACTTCTGTTGGCCACAGAGTCTGTCGCTATGGGTGGCCAAGCCATCGTGGTGTCCACCAGTGGGGACCCAATCAACATAGCCGCCATGACCTTCGAACAGACCTTTCTTCAAGAACGAAAGTCAGACTCCCTGATCATGGTGGAGCCCGGGCAGCAGATCCCCGACGCAGATGTCGTGGTTGCACTGGGCTCCGCATCAGCCAAGTCGCTCGTGGACATCGAAACACCCACCGTCCACTGCATGACACTTCACGCACAGGAGGGAAGCGCGGCGCTCGTCTTGGAGTACCCGATCGAAGAGCAGCTGCGGATGATCCAAAAGGCGCTCCCCAGGAGCACCCGGTTGGGCGTCGTGTATTCCGACGACCACAGCGCCAAGTTCGTCGAGCGAGCACGTGACCTTGTCGCGAACTACGGGAAAGAGTTGATCGACGTTCGAATCAACAGGCCTTCCGAGCTCAACAAGGCACTCAAAGGGCTTGCCAACCGGGTCGATGTTCTGTGGGGGGTCCCTGACGTGACACTCTATAACCCCGTGACAGCTCAGACCGTGCTCGTCTTCTCGTTCCGTCACCGTGTGCCTTTCATTGGCTTGTCCGACTCGTGGGTGGAGGCTGGGGCCGCCATCGGCCCATCCTATGATCCGCGGGCCATCGGAAAACAATGTGCCGGGATCGCCGGCGAGCTGCTCGACGGTACACCGGTCAGCGAAATCGGTGTTCGCATGCCCACCATCATGCCCTACACCGTCAACCGTCACTCGCTCGAAACACTGAACATGTCGGTAGCATCCTCTGTGATCGAGGACGCAGATCATGTCTACTGACATACCCAAGCGGAGGGGGTCCGGGCTCGCACGCCGCTTCCAGATCCTGACGGCCATCGTCGTCGTGTTGTGCTCCACCGCCATCGGGGCCGTGTCCTATCGGGCAGCACTCATGGGTCTGCACGAGTCGTTCCACACACATGGAATTGCCCTTGCCGATGTCACATCGCGGAACGCCGAGTACGCCCTGTTCACATTGGACGAAGATGCTCTCGCCGCACTGACGCTCGCCGTCGAGTCCGATCCGGTCGTGAGCTACGCCACCGTCCACGACACAACCGGAGAGACCCTCTTCGAGAAGACATCGGCGGCCGGACCCGACGCCCTGCCCCAGTTCGACCCGAGCAGCTCTGAACGTGAGATTCAGGTGGGCTCGGAGAAGTGGCTTGAGATCATTGCGCCCGTGTACTCGGCCGTAGACACCGAGCCCCTCATTGGAGCGGTAAGCGAAGAGAAACGGCTCCTGGGCTACATACGGTTTGGCCTTGGCTTCGACAGCTTGAAGGAGCATGCCAGGCGACAGCTCTTCGTGACGGCTGCCGTCATGACGACGATGCTGCTCTTGAGCGGCCTGCTCATCGTGCTGCTGTCACGAGCGATCACACGCCCGCTGTCCGAGCTGACCGTCGGGGCTCGTGGGGTCTCGAGCGGCCAGATGAGTCCGCTCCAGGTGAGCGCTGGGATTTCCGAGATCGATGAGCTGACCTTGGCATTCAACAAGATGCTGAGAGAGCTGGCCGAAAAGACAGAGTCCGAGTCCAAGTATCGGACCAGCCTGGAAGACCAGGTCGAGGATCGAACCCAGGCGTTGAGAGCAGCCCTCAGTCGGGCCGAGAGCGCCAATGTTGCAAAGTCGCGATTTCTGGCCAACATCAGTCACGAGATCCGCACCCCGCTGAATGCCGTGCTGGGGCTCTCCGAGCTGTTGAATCGCGGTGTCGATGGTGAACAATCGCGGGAATTTGCCCAGACAATTCACGAGTCAGCGATCGGCCTGTTGGCCCTCATCAACGATGTGCTGGACTTCTCCAAGGGGGCCGCCGGCGAGATCCACATCTCGAGTCAGACCGTCGACCTGCGTGGCTTGGTGCACGAGGTGGTGCGGATGGTGCGGGGCGCTGCCGAGAGCAAGGGCTTGCACCTGAGCTGGAACGTAGAGCCACAGGTGCCCCAGTTTGTCTTGAGCGATCGGCTACGGCTGCGGCAGATCATGATCAACCTGATCACCAACGCTGTGAAGTTCACCGAAGCGGGGGAGGTGGATGTCACAATCGAGGTTCTCGACGATGACCCCTTCGGCACACCGCTCTTGGGTCTATCGGTCCGTGACACAGGACCCGGAATTTCGGCAACACAACGCAAGCGGCTGTTCAATCCATTTGTCCAGGTCAACGACAGCACGACCCGAAACGCCGGGGGGACCGGGCTGGGACTGGCCATCACCAAACAGATCGTCCAGGCCATGGGCGGCGAAGTCCTCCTACAGAGTGAGCTCGGCACCGGGAGCACCTTCCAGGTTCAGCTCAGACTCTCCGTTGACGAGTCACCCTTGGCACTCGAGCCCGCTCTGGACAAGAGCTGGCACCCCGACGAGACCGCTTCGTCGCTGCAGGTGCTGATCGTCGATGATCACCTCACCAATCGCCAGGTTGCGAGGCACCTGCTCGGTGCAATGGGCCACCAGACCGTAGAAGCCGACAGCGCACATGCTGCATTGTCAATATTGTCCGAGAGAACCTTCGATGTCGTGCTCATCGACTGTCAGATGCCCGGCATGGACGGGTACACGGCCACCCGCAAGATCCGCGAAGGCGAGGCAGGCGAAGGCAACCGGACCATCCCCATCGCAGCAGTGACAGCACACGCGCTCCCGGAGGACAGAGAGCGGTGCCTCGAGGCCGGGATGAACGAGTACCTCGCCAAGCCGTTCACCATGCGTGCACTCGCCCGCGTCCTCGAGAACATGACACAGGGGGGTCCACCTGCTTCGGAGAGGGAGGACGCTCTCCCTGCCGACTCGCCCCTGATGGATGAGAGTGCCCTCGCGCAGATCCGAGCGATGGGTGCTGGGGCGGACTCCGTGTATGCCCAGGTCCTGACCGGCTATGCGGATGCACTTCGCTCCGACTTCGCGCTGCTCGGACAAGCCTTCGAGGCCCGCAGTGATGCCGATGTCCAGGCGATGGCCCACCGGCTCAAGAGCTCGAGCTTGCAGATGGGCGCCACGGACTTCGGAAATGCCATGGATGACATCGAGCGACAGGCCTCAGAGGGCACACTCGACAGCGTGGAGCACACCTGGGCCGAGCTGGAACCCATGGCAGACCGGGTCCTGAGTTGGATTCAGGGCGAGCTCGCTGCACAGAGCGCATCTGACCCAGCGGAGAGCTCAGAGCCCCCGAGGGCCTCTGAGCTGCCCTCGCCACAGGCAGAGGACGCATCCCGGGAACAGAGCACGACATCGATACTTGTGGTGGAAGACGACACCCTGATCGGCCGGATCATCCAGCGGATCCTACGAGGGTACGATCTCACGCTCCTCATGACGGGCGCCGAGGCCGTCAGGCACTGTCTCGAAGACCGACCCGACCTGGTGCTCTGCGACATGATGCTACCGGACATGAGCGGAATGCAGCTCTACGCTTCGGTCGTCGAGGCGGACCCTGAGATGGGCAGGCGCTTCGTGTTCATGACCGGCGGCGTCTTCGAGTCTTCGACACGAAGGTTCCTCGACACGACCCAAAACAAAGTGCTCATGAAGCCCTTTGACTCGCATGTGTTGGAGAGCCTGGTCAGGGATGCCACTGCCCCCACGGCTCAATAGGTCGAGCCTGGCTCGGGCCCGTTGAGCAGAAGGGGCACAGAGATGTGCCACGACTCAGCACACAGCTGCAGCTCCGTACCTGCTGACCAACGGCTGAAGGCTCCCCCGATCGGACCCGATCAGAGCCTCTTGTCGAGCCACACCAGCAGATCGGCGGTCACCTCATCGCGGTTGGTCTCGTTGAGCGTCTCGTGGCGGGCGTCCGCATACAAGGTGCAGGTCACCTCGGTGAGGCCTGCTTTCTCGTAGTCTGCGGCCAGCGCACGGACGCTCTCTCCGTTCTCGCCCACCGGATCCTTGTCTCCGGCGAAGAGGTAGACCGGCAGGTCGTTGCGGATCTCGCGCTGGTGAGCATCGGTGGTGAAGCGCTTCACCGCGTCCAGGAGATCGATCCAGAGCTGCACCGAGCACAGGAAGCCACAGGCAGGATCGGCCACGTACACATCCACCTCGGCCTCGTCACGGCTGAGCCAGTCGAAGCCGGTGCGGTTGGGCTTGAACTTCTTGTTGAAGTCCTGGAACGACATGGCGTCGATGATGCCGCTCTGTCCCTTGTTGCCGAGGCGCATGCGCTCGAGGCGGGCGATCAGCCTGCCGAGCGTGGCGATGGCCGGCGGTTTTCCGCTGGTGCCCGAGAGCACGGCGGCGTCCACGTCGGTGCTCTGGCTACCCAGGTAGTCCTGGACGAACAGGCTGCCCATGGAGTGGCCCATGAGCACCAGCGGAACATCAGGGTGGCGCTCGCGAGCGCGGGCCACCATGTCGCCCACGTCGCGCACGCACAGCTCCCAGCCCTCGTCGGCCGCGAAGAAGCCCCGGTCGGCCTCCTCGGGGTGCGTCTGGCCGTGGCCTCGATGGTCGTGGGCGTAGACGGCCAGGCCATGGTCGGTCAGGGCCTGTGCCAAGCGGGCGTAGCGGGCGGCGTGCTCGGCCATGCCATGGCAGATGTGCACGACCCCGCGGACGGCACTGCCGGGGTCGGGCAGCCACTCGTAGACGAAGCGGTCGAGACCATCGGAGGCGCGGGAGGTGGCGGTGGAGGTCTGCATCGGGCAACGGTACCCCCGCGTGGCCGAAGCACCGCCTCGTCTCTCAGGCTGGCTCTTCGGTTCCAGCCGTCGGCCAGTCCGTTGGCATCCCCTGGTAGCCTGAGCCCATGCAGATCTCCCCCCGACCCTGGCTCTTGTGTGTCCTGTTGCTCGCCCTTCCCGCGTGCGGCGATCCCTTCGACGACGGCGTGGGTGTCGAAGACGACTGCGAGAACGGCGAGGACGACGACGGGGACCACGACATCGACTGTGACGACAGCGACTGCGAGAACGAGAACATCTGCACCTGAGCCCGACGCTCCTGCCGCCGCCCCCGCCACCATCCGAGGCTCCATGCGCCCCGTTCTCTTGACCACCATGGCCCTGCTCTGCGCCTGCGGCGACGGCGGGGTCAACAGCGAGCACAACGCAGAGCAGGCCTACCTGGGTCTCGACCGCATGGTCGACAAGGCCATCGGCCTCGGCTTCGACGGGTACAGCACGGCGAGCTCGGCCAACATCGACGAGCAGGTCGCTGCCGGTGACATCTCGGGCACCCTGACCGTGGGTGGCCAGGTGGAGCAGGGCAATTCCGACAACAAGACCATGCGGCTCACCCTCGCACTCGATGGATACGCCGACCAGATCCTCGAGGGCGAGGAGGGCGACGATCTCGAGGTCAGCTACGAGACGGACAGCGCCCAGCTACCGGAGCTGGAGGTACTGCTCCGGGACCTTCCGAACGGCACCATGGCCGGCAGCCTCATCGGAGAGTTCGACATGGAGGGCGACCTCGTGGGCAACGTGCTCCTCAGCCTGGACATCATCGGGGAGATCGAAGACGACGGCGCCGGCGGCGTCCAGCGCACCGAGGACACCGTGGCCGTCAGCGGGTCGGCCACCACTCCCTACGGCGTCTACACCGTAGACGTCTCCCTCTGAGCCCCAGCCCCGGGGCCAACAGGTGAAGGTCAATGGAACAGGCACCTCGTACGTAGGGTCAAGGTGCCTGAGCAGAGGATCCACATGACCATCACCCGCACCGAGCTCCAGCAGACCCTGTCCGCCAAGGACCACACCGCGCTCCGGGCCGTCCTCGACGCCTCGGACGTGCGCTACGACGAAGGAGACAGGGGCGGTCAACTGGCCGATCGCCTCGTCGCCGCCTTGTGGTGGCGGACCCACTCCCCTGCGGGCCAGGTCCTGATCCCCGACGATCTGGGACAGCTCCTCGATCGCGCCGAACAACGCCTCGACATCGAGCTGGGCGAAGGCGACACCTGGTCTCGCCTCGAGGCCCTCACCGTCGCATTGCTGCCGGGCGATCGGCCCATCTCGGCGGACCAGCTCGACCCCGAGGTCCGCAAGCGTCTCGCGCGGACGGTCTGGCTGCAGCTCTTCGGGACCGCGGCGGCGGGAGGAGCCGCAGGATCGGGGTTTGCCGCGACGCGCCTGCTCACCTGGACCACCGGCCCGCTCTGGGATCTGGCCCGCCTGCTGCCGAAGGTGGGGCCCGCAATCGTGACGCTGCGCACGGGAGCGGGCGCCGTCGCGGCCGTCTCGGGGCCGGTGGGCATCGCCCTGGCGCTCGCGTCGCTGAACAGTCTGTTGGGGCCCCGCTACGACGAGGCCCTGCCGCTGCTGCTGGGCGTGGGGCTCCTCTGCCGCAACCCGCTGGCCCAGGCCTGAGCACCCGCCCTACTTCCGACCGCCTCGGTCGGCGCTGCCGTCCACCACGCCACACCGGGGCTCGACGCCGCTGCACGCAGCGCGAACGTGCAGCTGGCCATCCATGCCCACCCAGGCCAGGAGGCTCTGCTCGCCCTTGATGATGGCAGGCTTGTAGTAGCTGGAGTGAGGACCGAGGGGGAGGCTCCCGCCATCCATGAAGGAGAAGTCCTCGCCCTCCCGGGTGCCCACACAGACGGCGTACCACCCCATCAGCGCCCGAGCAGCCTCGGCGGTGCGCGCAAGGGGCGGTGGAGGAAGCTCGGTGGGAAGGGGGTCGTACGCGGTCTCCCCCGGCGCGAGCGCGATGGTCTCCAGCTCGAAGTGAGTGCCCCCGACCGACTGCACATAGGGCGAGTTCGTGTAGGGGCGACCGCTGACGGCCACCCGCTTCTCCTGGTACTGGAACTCGTCGGCGA
>JAERSX010000881.1 GCA_016845285.1 Deltaproteobacteria bacterium
TCCTCGCCCCCCTCCGGGGCTACCGCATCGCCACCGCCGCAGACCTGCACGCCGTGGGGGCCGGGCGGGGCGACTTCGTGGTGGACGAGCTGGCCGAGGCCGTCGACATCCAGGAGCGCAACGCCCTGGTGGCCCGGAGCGTCCAGGAGCTGGCCCGCGACCGGCGCACCCTGGTGTTCTGCGTGACCGTCGCCCACGCGACCAACCTGGCCAAGGCACTCCGCAGCCTGGGGGTGGCTGCCGGCGTGGTGCACGGCAAGCTCCACCGCGAGGACCGCGCCGCGGTGCTCCAGGCCTTCCGCGACGGCCGGCTGCAGGCGCTCACCAACGTGGGGGTGCTCACCGAGGGCTTCGACGATCCCGGCGTGAGCTGCATCGCCATGGCGCGGCCCACCCGCAGCGAGGGGCTCTACGCGCAGTGCATCGGCCGAGGCACCCGCCTGGCGCCCGGAAAGACCGACTGCCTCATCCTCGACTTCGTCGACCTGAGCGACCTCACACTCCAGACCCTGCCCGGCCTGTCCGGCCTGCCCCGCGACCTCGACCTGCGGGGCGGAGAGGTGCGCGAGGCCCAGCGCGCCTGGGCCCAGCTCCAGTTCGACTTCCCCGGCTTCGAGCTCGAGGCCGGCGAGATCACCCTGGGTGAGATCCAGCGCCGGGCCGCCGCCTTCGACCCGCTCACCCTGGCCATCGACCCCGAGGTGCTGGCCATCTCGCCGCACGCCTGGCAGAGCCTGGGCTCCCGCGGCCTCGCCCTGCACTACCGGCGCCGACGCTCGCTGAACGAGGTGTTGGTGCTGGACGGCGGTGGCAGGAAGCGAAGCAAGCGCTGGGGGGTGAGCGTGGACGGTGTCGAGAAGGCACGCTTCAGCCGCATCGAGGACGCCGTGGAGGCCGTGGACTACGAGGTCCGCAAGGCCGGCCGACGCGCCGAACAGAGCGCCCTGCCCTCGGCCGACTGGCGGGCAGAGCCCGTGCCACCCGAGCTGGCGCGGGCCCTGCTGGGCCTCTCCCGACGCCGCCCCGCCGACTCCCACGGCGAGGCCCCCGCCCTGTTCACCCACGCCCGCCATGGACCGGGCGCGGCCCGCCGCGCTAGGCTGCGGTCGGAGGCGCCATGAACAGCGCAGAGCCGACGAGCTGAGCCGGGCGAGGGCCACGTGAGCAAGCCCCAAGCGGTGGCAGGGACCACCCCGGCCGGAGGCCTCGGCTTCGGCACAGCCCCCGTCTTCCTGGCGAGCATCTGCACGATCCTCGGCGCCATCATGTTCCTGCGCTTCGGCTACGCCGTCGGGAACCTCGGCATCGGCGGCGCCCTCGCCATCGTGGTGCTGGGCCACATGGTGACCATCCCCACCGCCCTGGCCATCGCCGAGATCGCCACCAACCGGAAGGTCGAGGGCGGCGGCGAGTACTACATCATCAGCCGCAGCTTCGGCGTGACCATCGGCGCCGCCATCGGCCTGAGCCTCTACCTGAGCCAGGGCGTCAGCGTCGCCTTCTACATGATCGCCTTCGCCGAGAGCTTCGCGTTCGTGGGCCCCTGGTTCGAGGAGACGACGGGCCTGGCCTTCGACCTGCGCATGATCAGCATCCCCGGCACCCTGGCCTTGCTGGGGCTCATGCTCACCCGCGGCGCCGACCTGGGCGTGAAGGCGCTGTGGGTGGTCTTCGGGGTGCTGCTGGTGGCGCTGGCCCTCTTCTTCGCGGGCTCGCCGGTGCCCGGGGCCGAGGGCAGCATCCAGCCCTTCCAGGGCGTCGAGGACAGCGACTCCTTCTTCATCGTCTTCGCCATCGTCTTCCCCGCCTTCACCGGCATGACGGCCGGTGTGGGGCTCTCGGGCGACCTGGCCAACCCCCGCAAGAGCATCCCGCGCGGCACCATCGCCGCCTCCATCACCGGCGTGCTCGTCTACATCGCCATCATGTGGAAGCTCTCGGTCTCGGCCACCCCCGAGATGCTCGCCACCGACATGCTCATCATGCAGCGCATCGCGCTCTGGGGCCCCATCATCCCCATCGGCCTGGCCTGCGCCACGGTGAGCTCGGCCATCGGCTCGCTGCTCGTGGCACCACGCACGCTGCAGGCCCTGAGCCGCGACGGCGCCCTGCCCACCGCTCGGCTGAACCGCTGGCTGAGCAAGGGCCGCGGCCCCGCCCAGGAGCCCATCAACGCCACGCTGGTGACGGGCGCCCTGGCGCTGGTGGTGGCCGCCACAGGCAACGTCAACCTCGTGGCCCGCGTGGTCTCCATGTTCTTCATGGTGACCTACGGCACGCTCTGCGCCATCAGCTTCCTCGAGCACTTCGCCGCCAACCCGAGCTACCGGCCGAGCTTCCGCAGCAAGTGGTACGTGAGCCTCTTCGGCGCCGTCGTCTGCTTGTTCATGATGTTCCAGATGGACCCGGTGGTGGCCCTGCTGGCCATCATCCTGATGCTGGGCCTCTACCGCTTCCTCCGCAGCCGCCACGGCACCGCCACCGGCGACCTCTCCGACATCTTCAGCGGGGTCATCGGCCAGGCCACCCGCTACGCCCACCTCAAGCTCCAGCTCTCACCCCAGAGCGGCGGCCACAACTGGCGGCCGAGCGTCATCATGGTGAGCGACCAGAGCTTCGCGCGGCGGGCGCCCACCCAGTTCATGGAGTGGCTCTGCCTGCGCCACGGCTTCGGCACCACCATCCACCTGGTGCGGGGGCTGCTCGATGCCGACACCCACCGTCGCAGCAACCGCGTACGCGACGAGCTGGTCGAGGCCGGCCACGTGCGCCAGAGCGCCCTCTACGTCGACACCATCGTGAGCCCGTCCATGCGCTCCGCGGTGGCCCAGAGCCTGCAGCTCCCCGGCATCTCCGGGCTGCCCAACAACACCCTGCTGAGCGCCTTCGCCGACGACGACTCCGACGAGGTGCTGGCCGAGCTCCTCGACGGCAGCAAGCTCGCCGCGGCCTGTCGCATGAACACCCTGGTGCTGCGCCACAC
>JAERSX010000882.1 GCA_016845285.1 Deltaproteobacteria bacterium
GCAGTGGAGTCGCCTGCGCTGGCGGGCCTGGCACCACCCGCATCCTCGTCGGCCTCTGGCGAGGATTGACCAACCAGGAGGGCCGTCGGTAGACTGGGCCCAGGAGTGCTCGGTGAGCAAAGAAGATCCCGACGCCGGGCCTCCCGAGGGCGATGAGTCCCTGGTGTTCGGTGACCCAAGTGGCTGGGCCCACATGATCCAGCTCGCGCTGGCGCCGTCGGTCCCACCAAGGGGCGTCGAGACGCCGCCGGACGCAGAGCCGGGAGCCGCGCAACAGGGGGCGTCGAGCCGCTACACCGTCATCGAGAAGCTGGGACAGGGCGGAATGGGCGAGGTGGTGGAGGTCGTCGACACCTACATGCAGCGCCCGGTCGCTCTCAAGCGAATGATCGGTGAGCGTGGCCTCGAGCACCAGTTCCTGCGAGAAGCCAGAACCACGGGGCGTCTCGATCATCCAAACATCGTGCCGGTGCACGACCTGGGAGTGGATGGAGAGGGACGCGCCTTCTACACGGTGACGACCCCAGGGAGCTCGACAGGGGTGGCCGCTTCTCCGAGTAGCTCGAGCACGTGGCGGGCCATCTGCCGCAGCGCTTCGTACGCCTCGCCCTCTTGGACGTCCCTCAAGCTGCCCTCGTAGTCATCGGCGTCTACTTCGACCTTGCCGAGCATCGAGTCGAGCTCGGCAAGGGCGGCCTTGGCTGCGTCGGACAGTCTGTTCCCCTCGAGCAGTCTCCCGACGTCGACTTCGTCAACGGCCAGGAGGATCTCATCGGGGACATGCACGAAGCTTGGGAGGAGGTGAAGCTGTACCGCTGCGGGGGCCGCCAAGAGCCTCAAGCCAGCCACCGTCGAGCGATAGGTGTGGTCATTGGGCATCGGGGGCGCTGGCTGTCGAGCAAGGCCGTCACCCGAGCTCTCAGGTGAACGTCTTCCCACACGACGTTCTTGAAGATGTCGGCCGGATCCATCAGCGATTGCGTGTGACGAGATCTCGGGCGTGCAGGCAAAGCCGGGAGCGAACATAAGGCCGGCCATCGGTGTGCCCCCAAGCGTGGAGGTATCCGGCCCACCTGGACTTCCCGGGCCGAGTGGGGGGATGACGGAGCCCTGCGCCAGGGTGAACCCAGGGCGAGGGCGCACGGGTTCCGGAGGTGCCAACGGCTCGATGGGCCGAGACCCAGACGCCCGGTACCATGCCTGGGTGCAAAGATGAACTCGGCGCTGGCTCTTGCAGGCTTCGGCTACGAGCCTGGTCGCATCGCCTGCCGCCGCCGAGCTACAGCGGCGTGGAGACCCAAGAGAGATGACAACGCTGACGTTGTACCAGGACCTGCTTCCGGCCGTCGAAGTCGATGTTGCCGGGCAGACCATGGACTTTCTGTTCGACACGGGCGCGGGCATCACGGTCATCACTCCGGCGGTGGCGCGCCTGCTCGGCCTGACCCCATCGGGCCGCGGCACCGGGTTCAGAAAGTCCGGTGAACGAATCGACGCGCCACGATGCGACGGGGTCCCCCTCAGCCTGAGCAATGGCATCGACCTCTCCGCGAACTGTCTGGTGCTCGACCTCATGGAGCTCCTGCCGCCCGGCTGGCCACCCCTCGGAGGGGCCATCGCCTTGAACGCATTCGAAGGTCGTGCGGTGCGCATGAGCGGGGGCCACACTCTCGAGATGGGGCCACGGCAACGCCTGGCAGACGAGCTCGACGGGGTCGACGGGGAGGCCCGTCACGTCAGGCAGGTCGGGGGGCTGAGCCTGTGTGTGAGCGTCGCGGTCGGTGGGCCAGGGATCACCTTGTGGTTCGTCCTGGACTCGGGAAACACCGGCCCAACCCTCATCGCACCGCACGCCGCAGCACTGTTGGGGATCGAACGGTCCGATCGACCCACCGAGGCCACCATCCCGCTCATGGGCGTCGGCGATGTCCACACCCAGGTGCGGGTCCAGGACATGATCTACGACGGCCTCATCGGCTATCCGACGATGTCCCAGCTCGACCTCGTGCTGGACCTGGACCAGCCCGGTCTCGCGATCAAGCTCTGAGACCGAGGAGCAGGGTCTCGCTCCGGCCCGACCGCACGCATGGGCAGGGTGGGCCCCCTCGACCGCGCTCACCAGCTGAACCTCCATCAAGCACCCTCCGGGCGTCTTGGTAGGCATCCCTGCGTCGGCGTGCCGACACGCCCCCGAGAGGACGGCCTCCACGCCCCTCGACATGCCTCGGCTGCGCCTCCATGGGTCCGAGTGATGCCGGCCTACGTCGGAGGAGTGGGTGCCCTGCCGTGCTCATGCCACGTCTTCCTCGTCCCTCGAGTCCCCCAGACTGTGACCACGACTGTGACCAACCCGAGGTGCATCGGGGCACATCGACAGGGCCCGAACCGCAGCCGAGAGACCCTGTTCACAGGCACTCAGGTGCTCGAGCAGAGCCAGCGCTCTGCTTCGGGAGGAGGAGGTCGGTGCCGCGGGGGGCGACTGTGAGCGGGTTCTGTGAAGAACCGAGCTTGCCTCTGAGGATGCCGGCGGCACGCTCGACCTGAGGGTGCTCTACGGTTTTTGTCGCCAAGAAGCCGAAGGGAGGTCTACGCTTCAACCGCAGCATCGACGACGCCCGAAGCGCGGAGCCCGCAATGCCCAACCTCATTCTCTGTCCGACATGTGCCACCCCCCTCCCCGGCATGGAGAGCTGCTGCCCGACCTGCTGCAAGCAGGGGCGGTCGGCAACTTCGCGCTCGGCCGCCGCCCTGATGGGCGCCATGGGGCTGACCCTCGTCGCAGGCGGCCTGGTGGGCTGCGGCGACAAAGCCTACGGCGTCCCCGACACAGGTTGGGATGACGCCCCGGTGGACGCGGACAACGATGGCTGGGACGAGGAGTCGGACTGCGACGACGACGACGCGAGCATCCATCCCGAGGCCGAGGAGACCCCCGGCGATGGCGTCGACTCCAACTGTGACGGCGACGACGACACCTGAGCCCGAGGCCGCCCCTCTCAGGCTCAGTCGGGCCAGTTCTCCTCGACCATCTCGAACCGACCGAAGTCGTAGGGAAGGCCAGCCGCCGCCTCCACAGGCACAAGGCACTCGCGCTTGCCCTGGTCCTTCAGGGTCATCGCCCGGTGGTAGCAGAAGGGGTTGTTCCCCCGTCGACCCAGGGTGCAGTGTGCCGTGAAGGAGCCAGCCGGCCGTGCACGTCTCGGCGTACTCACAGCCCG
>JAERSX010000883.1 GCA_016845285.1 Deltaproteobacteria bacterium
CGTAGAGGAAGCCCGGCAGTGACTGCGTGGAGGAGGTGGTGAGCAGGCCGAACAGCGCTTCTAGCTGATCACGAAGCTTGCCGACCAGCGCCGAGCCTCCAGGTTAGTCATGGATGTGGCGTGCTCGAGCGGTCACCAGGCCCACGAGAACCCGTTGGGCCGCGCGGGGGAGAGCACGCCAGACGGCGAGGTTGTTGGGGGAGACGGCTTCGGTGAGCAGATTGAGCTCGTCGGGGATGAAGCTCCCATGGTTTCCGGGCACGGTGGGAGCGACCTCGAGGGCGGCCACGAGGGGCGACAGCGGGCTGAGGTCGACCTCCTGGGGGAGGGCCTGGTGCGCGTTGGCCCAGGAGGGAGCTCGGCCCTGACCCTGGAGTGCCGCGAGCTTTGCCGGGGCGCGGGGCGGTTCACCTGAGGTCTCGCGCGGCAGGGGATGGGGCACTGGGACGGGCGCCGGGCGGACGCTCTGGAGAGCGACCCCGCGCGTCAGTTCAATGTTTCCCCCGTCCATCAACCAACGCAAGAGAACTCGTGAGAGGTCCTCCATGAGCGCCGCTCGGCGAGCCCGAGCCGCTTCGATGTCGGCTTCCAATGCGTGCTCTTCCAAGGGGTTGGCCGAGCGCTTCAGCAGGTCGGCGAGCGCCTCCTGGCTCTCCAAGAGCCGTTCTTGTATTCGAGGGAGGTCGTTTGGGCTGAGCACATCACTCGGTCCCCCCCGAGTTGCCTCGGTGGCACGTTGAGTCATCGCTTCTCCAAGCGGATCAGGGTAGGTCGCCTTCCCTACCGTACCAGACCTTGTCGTTCCGGAGTCTGTAGATATTGACCTTTTCGCGAGATATTTGGTTGGCCGCTGCCTGTGTCTTCGGTGCGGTCACCGTGGCGGCGGGGGCTTTTGGGGCTCACGCTCTGGAGGCCAGGCTCGATGATCGCGACCTGGAGATCTGGCACACCGGTGCCCGGTATCTGGGGTTCGCCACGGTGGGTTTGTTGGCGGTGAGCTGGCGACATGGTCACTCGCCGGGCGGCCTGGTCCGCGCTGCGGGGGTGGCTCAGCTGGCCGGCGGTGTCATCTTCGCCGGCTCGCTCTGGACGCTGGCGCTGACGGGAATCGGCTGGCTCGGGGCCATCACCCCCATCGGGGGAGTGGGCATGATCATGGGCTGGGTGCTGCTCGCGGTGGCGGCTCTGAAGCGCTGAGCCCGGGTAGACGGTCGACGATCCTGCGCCCCCAGCGATGCAGCTCGTCGGGGCTGTACAGCGCGATGTAGAAGCACAACGTGATGACGCTGAAGGGCCCCACGTCCATCAACACCATGATGCCGATGTGCAGGCTCAAGCCGAACAGCCCGAAGAGGGTGCGGAAGTCGACGCGGTTGAACAGGGCGCGCAGGCGTCCCGGTCGGGTGCGGGTGTGGCGGTACCAGAACGCGAGGATCAAGAGCGGCGAGCCGTTCTCGAAGAGCCAGGTCGACAGCGTGGCCAGCTGGCTCAGGGGAAAGGCCCAGGCCACCCAGCCCATGTCCCAGCGCTGCCAGCTGGGTTGCTGGAGGATGTAGTACAGCGCCGACAGATCGCCGCCAGGAACCCAGTAGATGCTTAGCTTGTGGGCGCCCGTGGACAGATACATGATGACGAGCTGGCCCACCATCAGCCAGCGGGGCCAGGTGGGTACGAGGCGCCTCGAGGTCCAGCGACCCGTGCGCAGTCGGCAGGTCAGCGACAGGGTGGCGCTGCTGTCGGCCAGCATGAGCAGGAAGAGCATGTTGCCGAAGAGATCGTCGTAGCTTCCGCCCGCCTGCCCGTTGAGCCAGGTGAGGGCGAGGTGCGCCTGGAGCACGACGAGGGCAGAGACGCGGGGCAACACGCCCAGGATCAAGCCGAAGCTGCCCACGAAGATCGTGACCACGAGGGACCAGATGACGGTCGGGGTCGGCCCGCCGAGGAGGGAGATGAGCCAGGGGTGGGTCCGGTAGGCGCGGATGCCGCCGAAGTCGTCGTCGAACCAGAGGGCCCCCACCAGGTCGGCCCCCACCACGCTGGCGATGGCGTAGAGCATCGACAGGCCCGTCGCCATGCGCACGAGCGCCAGGCTCGTGGCCACCTCACGTGTGGTCAGCAGGCCAACCCATCGGCGCCAGATGCTCACGGCGAGCCCTCCGTTCGCAGCTCTTCGAGGTTCTTCACCCGCTTGCGCTGTACGCTTCCCTCGGGCAGCTCCCCGGCCCGGACCTGCTCGGGGCTGGGGGTGCGGTAGCGGCGCCAGCGAACCTCGACGAGATCGGCCTCCGGAAAGTCGACGGCGGCGTGTCCGGCGATCCAGTCCACGAACTGGAGGTAGCTCTTGGCGTAGTGCTTCCAGGCGTAGCGGAAGAGCGCTGAGCGCATGCGGGTGTGGTTGAGCTGCTCGGAGCGCCAGGCGGCCTCGGCGTCGAGGGGGCGGTAGACCATGCGCCAGGTGTCCCCCTCGCGCACGCGGATCTCGAGCTTGGCCGGGTTGCGGTGCGGCGCCACGAACATGCGCCAGGACTGCCGGGTTCCCAGGCCGTTGTAGTAGGGCAGCAGGGGCTCCATGACCTCTTTGCGCACGCTCGTGTAGGCCGTGGC
>JAERSX010000884.1 GCA_016845285.1 Deltaproteobacteria bacterium
TCGCCACGCACGGGCCCTGCCCGGGATGACGGACGCGCTGCTCGAGCGGGCCATCCGCTGTGGGCTGACGGCTCGCTTTACGCGGTGAGCGGCGCGCCTACTTGGCGCAAGCGCTGCCGCAGCCGTCGTCCATCCCGGGGGTGAGGGCGGGGAAGCCGTCGGCCACCCGTCGTGCCTGGTACTCGGCGGGGTAGCCCACACCGCCCTCGAGGTAGTGGTCGCGGTAGGCGTTGTGCACGCACATGCTGATGCCGCCGTCGTCGGTCATGACGTGGAAGCTGCAATTGTCGATGCGCTCGTGGTCGATCTGCTGGGCATCCTGGAAGTTCTGCACCACCACGGTGAGCTTGCGCACCTCGCCGCGGGCCTTGAGGAGGGGCTTCCACTCCCGTGCCAGCCGCCCGCCCCAGTACTTGAGCCCACGAGGCAGGTAGCCACGCTTGGTGGCCTCCGTGACCATCTGCAGCGCGGCCCGCTTCGGTCGCGCCCGGTCGACGACCACGTCGTCGAAGGTGTGGATCATGTCGACGAACTCATCGAGGTCGGGGAGCAGCGGCACCACCTTCTGGCCCTTGCCGAAGATGGCGGCGTAGCCGAGGCGGTGGCACTTGGGATGACCGAACTGGACGTTGTCCCAGCAGAGGTCTGTTCCCATGGTCTCGTTGATGGTGTCGGTGACCGTGTCGAGGGTGATGCCCTGCTTGCGCTTGCGGGTCAGGCCACGTCCGGTGTCAGCCTGGAGCTGGAAGCTGGCCATGCTCACCACGTCGGCGTTTCGCTTGTAGAACTCGATGAGATCGGGCACCTCGTCGACATTCCTGGCGAAGATGGTCTGGTTGAAGATGACATAGAGGCCCAGGCCGCGTGCGCGCTCGATGTATTCCTGGCGGACCTCGTGGAGCTGCTTCTCGCTCGAGTAGCCCTTGCGCTTCTCGGTGAGGTCGACGTGGAAGGCCACGTCGTTCAGGCCCACTGCCTTGAGTCGCCGAAGCAGCTCGCGGCTGGCGTGGATGCCGTTGGTGAAGAGGGCGGGGACCAGCTTCTTGCTCACCACGTAGGCCACGATCTGCTCGAGCTCGTCGTGGTCCCGCAGGGTGGGGTCGCCACCGGTGATCTGCACATTGGTGCCGACGCCGTAGGACTCCACCAGGGCGTCGATGCGCGCGAAGATGGTCTCGAGGGGAATGTCCGGTGTGCTCTCTGAATTTTCGCTGAGGTAGCAGATGGAGCAGTCGAGGTTGCAGCGCTGGGTCACCTCGAGGGCCACGCATCCGATGACCCGCTTCGCACCGAGGACCTGGTTGGGCGTTTGGAATTGTGGATCGATGCGCTGATGGGTCCATGCGAGCCGCTCACGGAGGTGGGCCAGCTCTTCCTTGGCGTACGCGTACATGTCGGTCCCGGTGGTGGGCAATGTTCGGGGTGGCCCCTCAGCCTATCTTGATACGCCGCGTTCCCAGGTACGGATCAATCCGGCCCCGTCGACCGCCTTGACAACGCCCATGGCACCGTTCTCAGTTGGGGCTCCCAGGCGGACATGTCCGCGGGCCAGCCGCCCAGACATCGGCGCGACCGCGTGCGGCTCTCGGGCGTACAGGTGGGGGTGGGTGAGTGTCATGGCGGCCACGAGGTCCCACGGATGGAACGCACGCCGCCCGGTCATGAGTGGGGCGAGTCGCAGCCAGGCCTCCACGTCGGGTCGCATCCAGTCGGGGAGGCAGGCGACCTGCTGGCCCGTGAAGTGGACCTGCCGACAAGGGCGCATCAGCACGAGCTCGTCAACGTGGGGAAGGACCTGGGCCGTGGCCACCGGGTCGAGAGCGAGGTTGAGCTCGGTCATGCGGAGGTAGCGGAGGTTGGGGGGCGGCCGTACCGTGCCTCCGAGCACCGTCAGCCTCGACCAGCGGGCGCCGGCTGCCAGCGCTGCGGCGATGTTGGTCAGGGGGCCGAGGGCCAGGACCTCGCCGGAGTGGGCGACGAGGGCGTCTCGGGCAGCGGTGTCAGCGTGGCCTGGGCGGTCGGCGCCTCGGTGGACGGTCAGACCGAAGCGCTCCCCGAGTCGAAGGGCTTCGGTGTGGGTGCGCGCTCCCTTTGCATTTCCGAAGGTGGTGGTGAGCGCTGCCAGGGGCCAACCCTGCACGTGGAGCCAGTGGATGGCCAGAGCGTCGTCCACGTCACGGCCAGGGACGCCCAGGGCGGGGTCGGTGTCGACAAGGAGGGGTTCGCGGTGCATGGCGGTGGCTATCATGGCGCCAGGTCCACCTTGGCGGAGCAGGAGACACTGCACCCATGGTTCTCCAAAGCGCCGGCCGCCTGCGTCTCAGCGCAGTCATTCCCACTCTCGACGAGGCCGTGCGCGTCGGGCCGCTCGTCGCGCGCCTGATCGAAGAGTGCGACGAGGTGGTGGTCTCGGATGGTGGCAGCGGAGACGACACGGTGGCCCGAGCCCGAGCAGCGGGGGCGCACGTGGTGGAGGGCGGACGCGGTCGTGGCCCCCAGCTTCACCGTGGCGCCCAGGCGGCGACCGGAGAGGTGCTCTGGTTCGTGCACGCGGATGCGGTCATCCCTGCGGGGGCGGGGCCCGCCCTGCGTCAGGCCGCTGCGGACCGAGCCTGGGGCTCGTTTCGGGTCTCGGTGGACTCGCGGGATCCACGGT
>JAERSX010000885.1 GCA_016845285.1 Deltaproteobacteria bacterium
GCGCCTGGCTGAGCGTGCTGCTCCAGCCACAGGTGCCCTGAGTCCCATCACCGACCCCAGCCTCTTCTCAGAGGTTGGCGACCATGCGGTCCCGTGCCAGGGCGAGCTCCCCGGCAAGCAGGGCATGGTTGAGGTAGCCGAGGTCACTGAAGCGGCAGCCCGCGACACGCAGCCAGCTGGTCCCCATCCTCCGCCGGATGTGACAGACCTCGGCCTGCATCGGAAGCCGAAGGCGGTCTGGAATGGACAAGACGCCGGAGAACACGATGCCTTCCCGCAAGGTGCAGCGGCTCGGCTCGAAGACGACACCCACACCGGAGACCGAGAGGTCGAAGAGCTCGAGGGTCCGATCGCCACCCAGGATGCCCACGCAGGTGGCCCGCAGGCTCCAGCCAGAACCCGCCAGGCAGCGCGAGGTCAGGCGACGGGAGGTGCTGCGGATGGCCTCGGGCAGCTGAATCGAGATGCTGCCGTCGCCGGCCGCTTCGTAGATTTCGGAGCGGAAGCCGTAGTTGGTGCTGGAGTCGCCGTAGACCAAGCGCACACGGGTCGCACCGTCGAGGCCCCGAGCCTGTGGGTCTCCCGGATCGTTGGGGTAGAACCGGATGACACCGCCGGAGGGGTCCGGACAGCCCAGTGTGCCCGGGATGGCCCGCTCGGCCACCCGGAGGGCGACTTGCAAGCCCTCGGTGCTCACAAAGCACAGATGGGCCACGACGTCGTCGAGGCTCTGCGACCGACCCTCCGGGGCGGTCGCAGGTTCGATCAGCGCGGACATCGGCTGGCTCCCGAGGTTGAAATCTTCCACTTGAATCGGATCTCAAAACCCCGAGGCTGAGCACATCTGTTCCACCTCGCCTCGAACCGCCGCGCCGCGGGGCGCTACGCTTCCACCGGCGCGCCCCAGCACAGGGACCGCACACCCGGGGGAACGGTGCTCCGCCTGCTCCACACCAGCGACTGGCACCTCGGCCACACGCTGCACGACCTCTCTCGGAAGCGCGAACACGCAGCCTTCCTGGCCTGGCTCCTCGATCGCCTCGACGAGCACGAGGTCGACGCCCTGTTGATCGCCGGAGATGTCTTCGAGACGGCCAACCCACCGTCCCACGCCATGAAGGCCTGGTACGCCTTCCTGGCCGCCGCCCACGGGCGACGCCCCGACCTCGATGTGGTGGTCATCGCGGGCAACCACGACTCGGCAGCGCGCCTCGACGCGGCCCACCCCCTCCTCGAGGGGCTGGGGATCCAGGTGGTCGGTGGCGTGCCTCGCACCGAGGCTGGTGCGCTCGCCCCCGAGAAGCTCCTGGTGCCCCTCCACGACGCATCCGGTGAGGTGGCCGCCTGGTGCGTCGCCGTGCCGTTCCTGCGCCCCACCGACCTGCCACCCCGCGTCCAGCCGGGACTCCTCGACGCCGGCGACCCCCTCGTCGCCGGTGTGCGCGCCCTGTACGACGACGTCTTCGAGGCCGCCCGGGCGCGACGCCAGCCGGGCCAGGCGCTCGTGGGCATGGGGCACTGCTACATGGTCGGCGGCTCGCTGTCCGAGCTCTCCGAGCGGCGGATCCTCGGCGGCAACCAGCACGCGCTGCCCGCCAGCATCTTCCCGTCCGACTGCGCCTACGCCGCCCTGGGTCACCTCCACCGCGCCCAGAGAGTCGGGGGACGCGAGGAGATCCGCTACAGCGGCTCGCCCCTGCCGCTCGCCATCGACGAGGACCGCTACCGACATCAGGTCGTGCTCGCCGAGCTCGAGGGGGAGGCCATGGCGCGCTGGGAGGCCATCGCCGTGCCCCGCAGCGTCGAGGTCCTCCGCGTCCCCGGCCCGGCCGGCGCTCCGTGGGAGACCGTGGCCGCCGAGCTGGCCAAGCTGCCCTCGGCCGACCAGGCCGGACAGCCCGAAGACTGGCCCTACCTCGAGGTGCGGGTCTGCCTGGACGGCCCACACCCCAGCCTGCGCCGAGATGTGGAGGACGCGCTGGAGGGCAAGGCCGCGCGCCTGGTCAAGCTCGCCGCGCTGCGCGGGGGCGCGGGTGGCACCTTGGCCGACGACGCCCCCGACCAGGCCCTGACCGACCTCCAGCCCGTCGACGTGCTGGAGCGACTCTGGGCCCGCACCCACGGCAGCGAGCCCTCCGACGTGATCCGAGGCTGCTTCGACCAGCTCGTCGACGAGCTCGGTCAGCAGGGGGCCTGATGCGGGTGCTGGCCGTGCGCGGCGTCAACCTGGCGAGCCTGGAGGCACCCTTCGAGGTGGCCCTCGACTCCGGCCTGCTCGGCCGCACCGGGCTCTTCGCCATCACCGGCCCCACCGGAGCCGGAAAGAGCACCCTGCTCGACGCCATCTGCCTCTGTCTCTACGACAAGACGCCCCGACTCCGCGGCGGCGGCAAACATCTCCAGGTCTCGTCGTCGGGGACCGCCACCCTGGCCGCGGGCGACCGACGCAGCATCCTGCGGCAGGGTGCACCCGAGGGCTGGGCCGAGGTGGACTTCCGCGGTCGGCAGAGCCAGGAGTGGACCGCTCGCTGGCGCGTGTGGCGCTCGCGGGGAAGAGCCGACGGCAACATCCGTGGGCCCGACTGGTCGCTCAGACGCCGCGGCGACCCCCTAGAGGCCCTCGTCGCCGGGGGCGGACTCAAGGAGGTGGAGGCCGCCATCGAGGCCCGGGTGGGCCTGAAGTTCGACCAGTTCCGGCGCTCGGTGCTGCTGGCCCAGGGCGACTTTGCCGCCTTCCTCCGCGCGAAGGACACCGAACGCGCCGAGCTGCTCGAGCAGATGACAGGCACGCAGATCTACTCGAAGCTGTCGATTCGGGCACACCGCCACAATGTCGATCGGGCGACCAAACGCAAGGCCCTGTGCCTCCGACAGGGCGAGCACCCCGTCCTCGAGCCGGCGGCACGCCTGAGCGCGGAGGAGGCCGTGGCAGCGGCAGCAGCCCACAAACAGTCGGCCACAAAGGACCATCAAGCCGCCCGGACCGCCGCCGACTGGCACACCAAGGACCTCGCCCTGCTGGCCGATCTCCGGACCGTCGAGACGTCGCACCGCAAGGCGCTCGCCGCCCTCGAGGAAGCGCGTCCACGCCGCGCCCGCTGGCAGGCCACCCGCACGGCCTGGCCCTTGCGCACACAGGCCGCCGCGGTCGCTGAGGCTGCCGCCCAAGCCACCGCCGCCCAGACCGCCGCCACCGCCGCCGATGCCACACGCACCGATGCGGTGGCCGCCCGAGACACCGCCGTGCAGGCCCTCGAGGTGGCCCTGGCCGACCACGCCGTGTCTTTCGAGGCCCTCCGCGATCAGCTCCAGGCCCGCCACGACCGGGCGACCGGTGCCCGCGACGCCGCGCAGGCAACCCTCGACGCCATGCCGCACCTGGTCGCGCTGCACCATCGTGGCGCCCTGGCCGACCACACGGGAAAGCAGAGCCTGCACCCCAAGCTGAGGGTGTACACCTCCCTGCTCGCCCAGCTCCAGGAGCTCGACAGCGCGCTGGCCGCCACCCGTCGCGCGCGGGCGGCGGCCGCCGAGGCGGTGGCGAAGTCAGACAAGGACGTGGAGGAGGCCACCACCGCCCGGCGCCTCGCCGAGGCCGACGCCGCCGACAAGCTCGCCGTGGTCACAACGCTGGAGGCCAGCGAGCCGGCTGGAAAACAGGCTGCCTTGGCCAAGCTGCGGACCCGCTGGAGGGTCGCCCGCGATCTCGCGGCGGAGACCCAGCGGCTCTCGCGAGAGCGAGCCGCCGCCCGAGCCGAACACGACGCGCGCAAGCAACGCGCTGGCGAGCGGACCGCGCCCATCGAGCAGCTAGAGGCCCAGCTCCAGAGCGCCCGCACAGCCCTGAAGCAGGCACAACGCAGCGCACACAATGCCCGCGTGGCCAGCGACTCCGAAGCCCTCCGCAGCGGCCTCATAGACGGAGACCCCTGCCCGGTGTGCGGCGCCGAGCACCACCCCTGGGCCGACGGCAGCCCCCTCGCGGCAGCCCTGCAGGCCCTCGACGCCGAGGTAGACCTCCAGCAGGCGAAGGTCGAGACCCTCCAGTCCGGCCTCGCCGGAGAGCGGGCCGCCGCGCAGGAGGACCACAAGGCCTCGCTGAAGGCCGAGGCCCAGGTCCAGAAGCTCGACGAGGAGCTGACGGCCACCGACGCTCGCTGGACTGCCGCCTGTACCGAAGGCCCCGAGGAGATCAGAGCTCTCGCGGAGCAACCCCGCACAGACCGCACCGCGGCGGTCGCAGGCCTCGGCGAGGTGCTC
>JAERSX010000886.1 GCA_016845285.1 Deltaproteobacteria bacterium
GCCTTCTTCCTTCTTGGCCTTGGCGCCCTCCCCTGCGTCGGGGTTGGCGTCGGCCACACTCACGGAGAGCTCGCCCCCGTGGCACCCCAACCACTCCGACTCGCCAGCAGCGTCGGCCTGGCACTCGAGACTCGCCACCTCGGCCTCGCTGGCGTAGCTGACGTAGTAGGCGACACACGCGGACACCATGGCGGGCCCATCCCCGAAGCGGTGGTCGTCCCCATAGCGAACGGCGTTGGGGATGGCCTGACCACACCACTGGGAGACTCTCTCCTCCTGTGACATGAGCCCGCCCGTGGCGACCCAGAAGCCAGCGCCCACGGTGCCGACCGCAGCCACCGCTCCCACCACAAGCACGAAGAGGGCGGCCATGGCCACCCACTTGAGCCGACCACCGCCCTTCTTCTTGGCTGGCGCACTGCTCTGAGCTTCGGCCTTCTTGGGGCCAGCCTTTGCCGTGGTGGGGCCCCTCTTCTTTGGTGGGTCGTCGGCCAAGAGCTTGGCCTTGGCTGCCTCGAACTGCTCCTTGGAGAGGGTTCCGGCGTCGAACATGTCGCTGAGCTTCTGCAGCTCGTCGGTGATGGAAGCCATGACTAAAGTGCCCCCCCAGCAATGACGCTCGAGGGAAAGGTGTCGCTGCGCGACTCTCGCCAGGAGGAGTGGGCACTCTCACCCTTCTCCGGATCTGGCGGCAGCGGGGCCCAGCGAGCCACGTCGATCGCACGGATGAGGACGTCGTGGCTCATGTCGCTCTCGGGCACGATGATGACGTTTTGGTCGTCGGGGTACTCGTCCTTGATCAGGCGAAGCAGGCGCGAGACTTCCTCCCAGTCGAAGTCGTCGACCTCGATGCACCCATCCGACTTGGTGCAGGGCACGGTCGCAGGCGGCTCCTCTCCCGCGGCCAAGCGGAAGCCATCGGGGTGCAAGACCATGTCGGCGCCGAGAATGCTGATGCCCTTGGCGGAGAGAAACATGCTGAGCGACAGGGGAGGCTTTTCATCTTCGTCGGCGTAGCCATAGGCCCGGGGTGGGCCGATGGCAGGCAGCGATGTCTCGACGGCCGTCGACTGGCCCATCCAGGGGTTCTGCACAGCGATCTGGAAGTCGCCGTACTGCGCCTGACCCGCCGTATACATCACCGAGCGCAGCACCGAAAAGGGCGTGTCCGCGTCAGCGGCGATGAGGATCTCGCCACGGAAGTCACCGTCCCCCGTGCGCAAGGCGTCGAGCATGGAGTGTCGCTCATGGGCGTCCATCAGGCCGTCGTAGAGCTTGCTGATGAGCTGACCCTTCTGCTCATCATCGGGGATCTTCAGGCCCTCTGGTGTCTCCTCGAGCTTGATCACGGTCGCCCCCCCGTCCAGGGAGATGGACTCCTTTCCCACCACCACCGTTGCGGTCAGCTTCAGCTCGGCCTCGGCGCTGGACTTCGCCAGACCAGGCGCACCCGCCATGGCGCCCAGCTGAGCCTGTAGGCGCTTGCCTGCGATGGCCCCCTCGTCCAAGGCCAGCTGGTCGGCGATCAGCGGGGCAGGACCCAGGGCAAGGCCCACGATGACAGCCAGGGCGAGGGTGGATGTGACCCCGAAGCGGCGGGGCCGCTCGGCCTTGCGGATGGCACGGGCATGCTCCTGGGCGTCGAGCAGGCCGCGCTCCAGGAGGGAGTCGAGAGTCTCTCGGTCCTGAGAATCGAGGCGAGGCATGGGTCCTCCCTTTTTGAATCACGGGACCGTAACACCGGTGGCAACCACCTATCGACCGCTCCGTCCATCGGGCTGGATGGACGCGGTGGCTGCAGCCGTTCGTTGCGGTACCGCCGCCACCCCCGTGAGACCTGAGTCCATGCCAAAAAAACTCGGGCTCGACAGTTCCTGACCGATACCGACATTAAGCTACTCTGGTCGAAGCGCATGCGGCCAAACCCGATCTCCAGCCACTGAGGACGCCACGTACTTTCGGTTGAGCCAGGCTTGGTCGTATCTGGTCCCCCCGGATCGCTACCCGACACCGGACCTCCGGCGCCGCATCCGTATCGTCACCGCGACCGCGCTCATCTTTGCTGTGGTGGGTGTGCTCCGGGGGCTGCTCATGTTGGTGGCGGGTGCCCCAGCCGGAGCCGCAGTCCTGGGGCTGGCCGCAGTCACGGGGCTGTCCATCACGATGCTCAACCGGCGGGGGAGCTCCATTCAGCTGACGGGAAACCTCGTCGTGGGAGCCCTCGTCGCCACCTGTGTCGCCATCTCAATCGCACGGGGAGGTGTGGGCACTCCGGTCACTGCGGGGGCCGCCATTGCAATTCTACTCGCGGTGCTCGCCTGCGGTGTTCGCGTCGCCCTCATCTGGCTGGCGGCTGTGATCACCCTCATCTCCATGGACGCGGGCCTGCAGCTCAGCGGGCTCGGATTCGAGGATCAAGTTGCGCCAAACAGGCAGTTTATCTTGGACTTTTCCGCCACGATCGTCATCCCCTCGGTGATCTTCTTTGTCGGAGTCGCCTTCGAGTGGACGAAGTCGGCTGCACTGCGTGAGCAGATCGCAGCGGAGGCGGAGCGGCAGCGGGCCGAACACCTCGCGATCCTCACGGAGTCTGAGCGCCTGGCCGCCCTCGGCACCCTCACCGCTGGAATCGGTCACGAGATCAACAATCCGCTGACCTACATTCTCGGCAACCTCCAGCTCCTTCAGATGGAACTCGAGTCATCCAGAGAGCAGCGGATCATGGTCGACGAGACGCTCTCTGGGGTGCAACAGATTCGGGATGTTGTCCGGGAGATGATGACCTACGTGCGCAGCGACACCGAAGAACACCTTCAGCCCGTCGATGTGGCTCAGACGCTTCAGACCGCCATCGTCCTCTCCCAGAGTCATCTGAAACGCGTAAACGCATTCACCTTCGATCAACAGCCGGTTCCACCTGTGGTCGGGAGCCCCCATCGGCTCAGCCAGGTGTGGATCAACCTGCTCGTGAACGCCTGTCAGGCCACCAGCCAGAATGTAGACGAGGCAGACGATGTGCGTGTGCGTCTCTTCACGGAAGACTCCCTCGTCTGTGTGGAGGTCGAGGACAATGGAGTGGGGATCCCTGCCGAGATTCAGTCCCGGATCTTCGACCCCTTCTTCTCGACGAAGGGTCCCGGACAGGGGACCGGCCTGGGCCTCTCGGTCTCCGCGCGCATCGTCGAGGACATGGAGGGAACGCTCTCCCTGCGCAGCCTTGCTGGGCGCACAGTGTTCCGTGTGGCGATGCCCATCTGCGTCGAGTCGACCCTCGCGCCCCCCCCGAAGCTCAGGTCACTGAGTCAGCCGGTCCGGGTGCTCATCGTGGACGATGACATGCGGATCGGACGGGTCTTCTCGAACCTGCTGGCGCCCCACCACGAGGTCGTCGCCGTAGACAGCGGCACCAGCGCCCTCAGCCGGCTGCGAGAAGACTCAGCCTGGGATGTGATTGTCTCGGACGTCATGATGCCCGGGATCAATGGCGCGGAACTCTTGGACGTCTTGCAGGAGGAGTCCGAACCCCTCTGCACCATTCCGATCATCTTCATGACGGGGGGGATCACCGACGCCAAGCTCCGACTTCGAGTCATCGAATCCTCCCGACCCATCCTCTCCAAGCCGGTGAGCCCCGAGCTCCTGGAGGATGCCATCGCTCGCGTCTTGACGACATGAGGCTGGGTCATCGACCATCTGGCCACAGCTGAACCGAGGACTCCCTCGCTCCTCGGTCAGGTGTACATTGCCTCTCCATCGCCAGGCCCATGGAGGCACCCGCATGACGCCAGACGAGATCCTGCACGCACTCGAGTCCCGAGGCTGGGAGGTCGAGGTTGTCGAACAGGGCCGGGTTGCTGACTTGGTCGACGTAGACGCCGAAGGCCTCATGAAGTGCGTCGACGGCCGCCCCTCCGACCACCGCGGCATGCGGGGGCCCAAGGCACTCGGAGGCATCTACGCCATCGCATCCTTGCGCGGCATCAACACCCTCGAGGGGCTGACGAAGGTCGTCGCAGAGGTCCGAGAGGCTGGCTACCTTCCGTCCGTGCACGGCGACGGACACGCCCACCCAGGCTCCATGGGCTGTGGCTACTTCAAGCTCTGGGCCAGCAACGCACTCGATGGGCTCGAGCCGCCGACCTACACCTCCGAAGAGGGCAGAGCGGCCGTCATCGAAGCAGGTGGCGTCTACGAGACCTTGGCCGGAGCGCACTCGGAGTCCATTGTGATGGTCAACCTCGTGCCGAACACCACGCTCGAGCCGAAGGCCCACGACCAGCGCTTCGTCGTGGATGGATGGGTCGCGGCGACCTTCGACCTGCATGTACCGAGCTACCTCACCCTGGCCGCCCAGACCGTCGAGCTCCTCGGCGGACCAAAGATCGCCAGGATCATCGTGCCGTGAGTGAACGACCGAGGACGGCAGACATTCCTCGCTCGTCGTCATGACCACGCGACGCGCGGTCGCCCATGCCTGCTGAGTCGAGCCATCCGCACCCTCGACACGTTTCCGATGCTCTCGAATAGCCGTCCCTGATACGCTGCGTCGTTCGAACGACGCCCATCGCACGAGGGAGAAACGAGATGCGCTGCCCTGCTCTGTGGCTTCTCGTCCTCTCGGCTTGTGGCGACAAGTCCGCCGGAGACGACGACGACGGCTCGGACGGCAGCAGCTTGCCCTTCGGCGACGACGGTGGAAGCGCCGACCCAGGCGAGGGTGACGACGGAGGCGACGAGGGCGAGGGCACCGGCGACGACGGGGGGGCGGACTCCGGCGACGACGACGGCTCCGACGGCTCCGACGACACCGGAGACCCCGATCCCCCCGCTGACACCGACGGCGACGGCTGGGCCGAAGACGACGACTGCGACGACGCTGATGCGTCCGTCTACCCGGGCGCCACCGAGATCTGCGACGGCGCGGTGGATCATGACTGCGACGGCACCGTCGACCAGACCTGCGTGGACGCCCTGTCCGCTGCGGTGGTCTTCGAGGCTGAAGACGTCGACGACTACCTGGGATGGGCCCTGTCGGCGGGTGATCTGGACGGCGACGGTCTGGACGACCTGGTGTTGGGAGCCGGGCGCGCCACGGGCCGAGCTGGCGGAGACGACCGGGGACGCCTGTATGTGTGGTCTGGACCGCTGTCTGTCGGCACCCTCGCCGTGTCCGATGGCGACGCTGAGGTCGAGGGTCGCGCAGACGAGGACTATTTCGCCTGGCAGCTGGCCATCGTCCCAGACCTGGACGGGGACGGGATCGGCGACCTGGTCGCGAGCTCCCTCGCGGCCAACTCTGCGTGGGACGGGGCCCTCGACAAGGCGAGCAGCGGCGCTGTGACGCTGCTGTCCGGCCCCGTGACCGGTGCCCTGCAGATGGACGACGGCATCATGCTCGAAGCGGCGCTGGGCGGCGAAAACGTGGGCCATTACGTCGTGGCGAGCGCTGGAGACGTGACCGGCGACGGCGTCGCAGACCTGCTCGTGGGGGCTCCTGGCTCGGACGAAGGCGTCCTCGGTGGTGGCGCCGTGTACATCTTCGCCGGACCGATCACGGCAGAGCTGGACGCCACCGAGACCACAGTCACCCTCACCGGCAACGGTAACAACGACTTCCGCGGAAGCAACTACGCTGGCGGCGACTTCAACGGCGATGGCATCGACGATGCGCTCTTCGGCGCCTACTACGCCAACGAGACACTCTGGGAAGACGCAACGGAAGAGGCCTGGCTGTTCCATGGCCCCCTGAGCGGCGCCCTGAACGGCTGGGATGCCGATGCCGTGGTCCCGGGGCGCGGCCTGTACGAACACTGGAGTGCCGACGTCGGTGCGGGAGACTGGGACGGCGACGGCTGGCTCGACTGGGCCATCGGCGCCCCCCAACAAGACTCGGTGGGCGCCGAAGGTGCGGTGCACATCATCCTGGGCCCGGTGTCCGGCACGATCTCCAGCGCAACGGTGCACTCGTCCATCCTCGGCACGGTGGACACCTTTGAGCTTGGGCAGAAGAGCGGGATGATCATGGGCGCCGACCTCGACGTCGACGGCCAGGACGAGCTGATCCTCGGTGCCCGCTGGCATGACACGAATGGGCTCACATGGAACGGGGTCGTCGCGGTCTTCTACGGGCTCACGAGCGGCACGATGAGCATCGAGGATGCGGACCTGAAGGTGGTGGGGACCGATGCCGGGGACCAAGTGGGCTGCGAGCTCGACGTGGGCGACGTGGACCACGACGGGCTGCCCGATCTGATCTTCGGCGCCTACGATGCTGGAACTGGCGGAGAGGCCTACGTGCTCTCCGGCTGGCAGCTCTGAGAGCATGAAGAGCCGGCCAGCCCTCCCCCACCGCAGGTGCTCTTCCGTCCCGAAAACACCGCAAGAGCGATGGGGATGAGGTCCCACGACCTCATCGACATGCCGACACCACCTGTCCCAGAGAAAGCTGGCGCCGAGGTGTCGGTCGCGACACACACAACGATGGTCACTCCCAAACCAACCGAACACTGCCTGGCAACCCAAGCGAGACGACACCAGAGGCCGACCAACGAGCGACCCATGTGGCATGCCCTCATC
>JAERSX010000887.1 GCA_016845285.1 Deltaproteobacteria bacterium
GCGCACGATGCTCGACCCCAGGAGAGCCGGTCGCCCCCCTGTCTACCCCTCGCAGAGCGGACTGTGGAGCCTCGCCATCTGGCGCGTGGTCGAGCTGTTGCCGCCGGCCCTCACCGCCGAGCTCTCCACCACCACCGACGAGTGCATCACCGAGCTGATGAGCCAGGTGGGCGAGCAGACCGACGATCGTCCGCCCGGCGAGCCAGTCCTTCCCGACATCGCCGATGTGGCGGATGGCTCCCTCGTGCTGACGCTGCGCCCCACCGGTGGCTGTCTGTGGAAGCCGGATGCGTTGATGACCGGTGTGGAGGCTGCGATCCAGGCAGCGGCCGTGCTGGCGGCGGTAGAGGATCACGACTGAGACCAGATGACCCTTGGAGCCTCCGGGGTCTGCGTCGCAGTCGTTGGTGGCGCCCGGCGGGCCGGAGTGGACCGTTGCGTAATCGTCGTCGGCAGAGCATCAGTATGCGGGAGCGAGTTGGTCGGTGGTGCTGGAGTCAGCGTTCGTGCTCAGCTCCATCGACACGCCTTCGTCGTACGGACAGTCTGTGTCGGCGTAGGCGATGGCATCGATCTCCGTCGAGGTGCTGGAGGTGCCATTCCAGTCGTCGAAGCCAACACTCACCGTCAGGGTGTTGGGGGGCGTCGGCGGCTCCAGGTCGATGGAGGTGTTCGCGACGTCGCAGGCGGTGCCGCCCAGGCCTGGGCCGTCGAAGGCCTCGTGAGGCGAGTCGAACCAGTAGTAGTCGCAGCCGCTGAACGCTCCGCCGGATTCGGCACACAGCACCAGGTAGTCGGTGGCGGTCACGCTCAGCGCTGCGTCGACTGGGAAGCACACGGCGTCGCTGCCTACTTCGAAGTACCACCCATCCAGCGCGACATCGGAGCTGGTGGAGGTGTTGAGGAGCTCCACCCACTGCACCTCGCCGCTAGCCGGCTCGACCATGACCTCGGTGATGATGATGTCACCCGCGGCGACCGAGTCCTCGTCGATCAAACCGTCGCAGTCGTCGTCCGCACCATTTCTATTGTTATCGCCGGCGCCTGAGGTGCCCTCGCGGCAGGAATAGCAGCCGTCGTCGCAGTCCGCCGAGCTGCTGGCCTCGATGTAGCCCGAGGGTTGATCGCAGGTGGTCTGGCTCGTCGCGCTGTCGCTGTAGCCGTCTGAGTCGCTGTCGGCGTACCAGGTGGTGGCGGTCGAGGTGTCGAGGTCGCTGTCGTCGTTGTCGGTGTAGGTGTCGCAGTCGTCGTCGGTGCCGTTGCAGATCTCGGTCTCGCCGGGGTTGACGCTGGGGCCTGTCAAGGGGTCGTCGTCGCAGTCGGTGGCATCGCTGACGGTGCCGGAGGGCTGGTCGCAGGCGGTGGTGGTGTCGGCGGCGTCGCCGTAGCCGTCGGTGTCGTCGTCTGCGTACCAGGTGCTCGCGGTGGAGGTGTCCAGGGAGCTGTCGTCGTCGTCGATGTCGTTGTCGCAGTCGTCGTCGATTCCGTTGCAGATCTCGGCGGCGCCGGGGTTGATGTCGCTGTCGCTCTCGTTGCAGTCGCCACCCACCTCGGCTGTGCCCGAGGGCTGGCTGCAGGCCTCTTCCTGGCCGAGGTCATCGCCATAGCCATCGGCGTCGGCGTCGGTGTACCAGGTGGTGGTCACCCCCTCGTCGACGAGCCCGTCGCAGTCGTTGTCGAGCTCGTCGCAGACCTCTGGGTTGTCAGGAAATGAGGCGGCCTCGTCGTCGTCACAGTCGGTGTTGTCGAGGACGTAGCCGCTGAGGCCCTCGCAGCTCTCGGTGGGGTCTGCGCTGATGTCGCCGAAGCCGTCGGCATCAGCGTCGGGGTACCAGGAGAGCGTGTCCTCCTCGTCGATGTCGCCGTCGCAGCCGTTGTCGAGGCCGTCGCAGAGCTCCGGGGCGTTCGGATACACATCGTCGCGGGTGTCGTCGCAGTCGGTGCCGGTGGGCACGTAGCCGGTGGGCTGATCGCAGGTGTCGGCGGTGACCTCGGCGTCGCCGTAGCCGTCCACGTCGAGGTCGGCGTAGAAGGTGGTGGTGACGCCCTCGTCGGTCTCCCCGTCGCAGTCGTCGTCGATGTTGTTGCAGGTCTCGGGGCTGCCCGGGTTGACGTTGGGGTTGCTGTCGTCGCAGTCCTCGTCGGCAGGCCAGCCGTCGCCATCGGCGTCGACCTCGTTCTCGAGCTCGCCGGTGTCGAGCTGTGCGCCTACCTCCTTGCCCGAGTTGCGCCCGAGGCAGGCACTGAGCAGGAGGAGGGTCAGGATGTGTGGGCGCATGGTCCGGCTCCGAGGAAGGCCATGGTAGTAGGCGCCGTGCCGGCTCGCGGCATGGATCTGCCACGAGCTGCTACGCGGGCGCACACAATGGGAGTCGTCGATGGGCCGAACCAGCCCCTTTCTGCCGGGTATCTTGTTCCTGTTCGCCTGTGCTGGGAGCGCCGAGAACACCGAGGAGACGGGTGCCTCTGCTGCAGGCGACGACAGCGCTGGACCCCCCTGCACGCCGCTTCAGGCCCTGTTCTTCGATCTCGGCGAGACCCTGGTCACCGAACAGTCCGACGGCGTCTTCACGGTGATGCCCGGAGTGAGCGCGCTCCTCGATGCCCTCGACACCCGTGAGCCGCCCCTTCCCAGAGGCGTGATCACCAACGTGCCCAGCAGCTGGGAACGCGCCGACCTCGATGCCCTCCTCGAAGAGCCCGAGCTCCTGGACCGCTTCGACCTGGTGCTCATGAGTGCTGACGCATCCGCTGCGAAGCCCGATCCGGTCATCTTCACCGAGGCCGTCGAGCTGCTGGTGCCCGAGGCCGACATTGCCCACACCGCCTTCGTCACCGAGGAGCTCGATCACATCGCCGACGACGAGCCCGCCACCGAGGGGGCTCATGCGGCGGGCATGATCGGGGTGCACCTCTCCGATGACGAGGCAAGCCCGCTGGCCGAGCTCACCCTGTCGCCCCAAGACATCGAAGCTCTGGCCCTGGAGCCCTGGCTCGACTGCTTGGAGGAGCTGCAGTGAGCCGCCTGGGCCCGAGGGTGCGTGCATCCACAGGTGAAGAACCGGCCGGGTCGGTGCGTATTCTCCCGAAGGGAGGCTGATCATGTGGTTGTGGCTGGTGAGCTTGTTCTTCGCGGTGGCTCCGGTCCACGCCAAGCAGTCGACATTCTCCGTGGACAAGGGAAGTGCGGAGTGGGCCTTCGACGTGCGCTGGACCGACGGCGAGGGAAAGAAGCACCGCGCGGAGTTCGAGCTCCCCGCAGCCGACGTCACCAAGGACCTCGAGGTTCCCGTTCGCTTCAAGCTGGGAGAGGCCAACAAGACCGTTGCTGCGGCCGTCAACGAGTGGGGCAAGACGGTCAAGGGCGCGAAGGTGAGGGCCAAGGCCGGTGACGGTGGTGTGCGCATCTCGGTGTCGGAGGCGAAGAGCAAGGACAAGCTGAAGAAGACCCTGGCCAAGGCAGCCGAGGTCCGCGACGCCGCCATGCGCGACTACGTGCGCTCGGTGGGCTTCACCTACTCCGACAGCGGCGCCATCATGCCCAACCACGCACTCCACTCGGCCAACTACAGCAACGACGTGGCCCCGGTGGTCGCTGCCCTGGGTGGCCCCACCAAGGACCCGCGGGTCTTCGCCGCCAAGGCCTTGTCGTTCGTGCAGTCCATCCCCTACGAGAAGCGCTCCAGGGTCCGCGACCGCTACCGCCGGCCCCTCTCGCTGCTGGGACGCAACCGGGGAGACTGCGACAGCAAGGTGGTGCTCTACCTGGCGCTCATGCGGTCGGCCTACCCCAGGCTCGACCTCGCGGTCATCACCATCAAGGGCCACGCATTTGCGGCCCTTGGGCTCTCGCCCGAGAAGGGAGACCACAAGCTCAAGATCGAGGGCGAACGCTGGGTTGGCGTAGAGCCGGTGGGGCCAGGGCTCTTCGCGGTGGGCCAGCTTGGCAGGGCCAGCAAGCGAAAGGCCCGGCGGGGTCGCTTCGAGGCCAAGACCGTGTCCAAGCGCAGAGACCGCACCCAGGGTGGGTAGGTCGCCGCAGGCCGTGGCATCCTACGGTCTCTGGAACAGGGAGAGGTGCCCGTGACGTCCGTGTTGCTTCTGACGATGCTGACGATGCTGGGGGGCTGCGGCGAACGACCTCAGGCGACCGATGGCCGGAACCCCGACGACGAGGCCGACGCCGACACCGACGTGGACGCCGACAGCGACAGCGACAGCGACGGCGACAGCGACAGCGACATCGATGACCTCGATGAAGACCTGTGCGAGGACGTGGCTGGCTACGAGGACCTCATCGGCGCCACCAGCTACTACAAGGGCGACTTCCGGCAGTCGGGAGACAGCTGGAGTGGCACGGAGCGCTGGCTGCTCTTCGCCACCTCGGAGTGGGAAGAGGTGGGCGGCGGCGACTGCCAGGTCACCTGGGTCATCGAGGGCACCACCACCACCGAGGTGGGGGAGTGCGCGGTCTGCGAGTTCGGCATCGACCTGGCCGCACAGGTGGACCTGGGCAACACCGACTGCGATCCCGATCTCTACAAGGGCGACGAGTCCTTCACCATCACCTACGCCGTGGACGATCACGGCGACGGGACCCACGCCCTGTACTTTGCCGGCTCGGGCAACCCGCTCGCCACGGGAACGCTCGATGGCGACGGTCTCGAGTACCTGAGCGACGCGAAGTGTCTCTGGTTCTGACGAGGCTGTGTGCGGCGCGTCAAGAGTGGCCTCACAGGTGGCGAAAGATCGGCTGACGGGTGTACGCAGCCTCTCTCAGGAGGCTCCGTGACCATCTCCGTCGCTTCTCTCGGCACCCTTGCCCTGCTCGCCCTCTCGCTCCCCGCAAGCGCCACCGAGCTGGCCGACGCCGACCTCCTCGACGACGAGGGACAGCTCGACAGCCAGGAGATCATCAACGGCGAGGAAGCCACCGCCGACGACTACCCCATGACCGGTGGCGTCATCTTCGACGGCACCATCGACATGGGCTCCTGGGGCTCGGCCGAGATGCGTGCCTTCATGTGCAGCTCGACGCTCATCGCGCCGGACACGGTGCTGCTGGCGGCCCACTGCATCGACGACGTCGCGCTCACCTACGGTCTCGGCGAGGTCACCGACAAGACCTACTACTGGACCCGGCAGGCCGACCTGTCCGACCACGACGGCAGCAGCATCGCCGACCTGCCCGCCGACGCCGTGGCCTCGGTGGGCTTCGTGGCCCACGAGGACTTCGACCTCTACAGCATGAGCGTGGGCATCGCCGACAACGCCGACATCGCGCTCATCTTCCTCGAAGAGGCCGTCACCGATGTGCCCTTCGCCTACCTGCCCCAGAACACAGATGAGGACGACCAGCTCGTCGAGGACGCGGAGGTCACGGTGGTGGGCTGGGGTCAGCAGACCGCGACCTCCGGCTGGACCGCACCCCCCGCTGGGACCTACCTCTACAAGATGATGGGCGAGTCCTACGTGGGTGAGCTCGGGGAAGCCGAGTTCCAGGTGGGGGTCGAGGAAGACGACGTGCGCAAGTGCCACGGAGACTCCGGCGGGCCCAGCTTCCAGCTGGTCGACACCGACCTCGTCGAGGACATGCGCCTCGTGGGCGTCACCTCCCATGCCTACGACAGCACCGACTGCAACTCCAAGGGCGGGGTCGACACCCGTGTGAGCGCCTACCTCGACTGGATCGACGCCCAGATGGTGTCGGCCTGCGAGGACGGCACCCGGGTCTGGTGCGAGCAAGAGGGCATCCCGGTGGTGGATGCTGGTGCCGACGAAGACGAAAATTCAGATCTGGGCATCTTGGAGGGAGACGACGGCGCCAAGGCATGCGGTTGTGCCGCCCCGAGCGTCCCCGCTAGCGCCTGGCTGCTCCTTGGCTCCCTCGGGCTGCTCGTCCGTCGGCGTCGATGAGCGCGTGAACTGGATTCATGTTGCGAACATGGTTCGCGCCGGGTACCGATGACTGAGGGGCTGGGGCCCCTGTCGTCGGAGTCTTCGTGCCATCTCTGCCCGTACGTGACGGATCGCTGTACTACGAGGTGCATGGAGAGCGCGGTCCGCCCGTGCTCTTCGTGTGTGGCATGGGTGCCCAGCTGAGCGCCTGGCGCCACCAGGTGGAAGACCTCCAGCGCGATCACCGGGTCCTCGTCTACGACCACCTGGGCGTCGGCCGGAGCGAGTCAGCGGCACCGCGACCGCAGGTGCGCGACATGGCGGCCGACGCGGTGACCTTGCTCGAACACGTGGGCTGGGACTCTGCCCACGTCGCTGGCGTGTCCATGGGTGGCATGGTGAGCCAGTCCTTGGCGCTGGGTTGGCGGCAGCGCGTGCGATCGCTCACCCTCATGGCGACCCACATGGGTGGCTTCTTTCGGAGCATTCCGCCCATGCGTGGCCGACACGCCATCCTGGATGTGCTGCTGCGACGGCCCGAGCGTCGGCTGGGTGCCGTGGCACGGCTCATCTACACGCCCCGCTACGTGGAGGAGTGTGGCGAAGAGGCTCTGTGCACCGAGCTCGCTGGCCGCTTCGGCAGCGGGTTGCCCTTCCGCACCATGTGGGCCCAGGTGGCCGCGGTCTGTCGCTACCGCGGGGCTCGGCAGCTTCGCTCCCTGCGAGATCTCCCTGCGATGGTCATCCAGGCTGAGCACGACCGCCTGGTCCATCCCGCGCACAGCCAGAGGATCCATCGGCGCATCCCTGGAAGTCGGCTGGTGCGCGTGCCGGCAGGACACGCCGTCCAGGCCCACGCCCCCTCTCAGGTCAACGCTGCGCTTCGGGGCTTCGTGGCCGAGGTGGAGGCCGCCGAGCTGGGCCCGGCTCAGTAGCGGCCGCGTCGCCGCTCCTTGGGGGGCAGGATCTCCAGACAGGTGGTCCACCAGCCGGTCTGGATGGTCTCGATGAACTCGGGGGGCAGGCCCTCCTCGTGCATCTCCCGCGCCAGCCGGGCGTGGTCGTAGGCCAGGGGTACGAACTCGGTGCGGATCCCACCGTCCTCGGCATGGAGCAGGGCGTACCAGACGTGCCGCTCGCCGTCGTTCTCCGGCCGGCCGATGGCGCCCACATTCACGATGCCGCGGCCGTCTGCGAGGCGGCGCTCCCAGTGCACGCCTGTGTGGGTGCACACCACCAGATCGGCCTGCTGGCGGCGGCAGAGCACGTCCACGAAGGGGTCGGGTGACGTGCTCTCCCAGAGGAACTCGTTCACCCGCCGGGGCGAGCCGTGGCAGAAGAGCAGCCGGCGGCCGCCGTGCTCGATGCGGAGCTGCGTGGGCAGGGTCGCGAGCCAGTCGCGGTTCTCGGTGGAGGTGTTGGCCAGCGTGTAGTCGTAGGCCAGCTGGGCGAAGTGGTTGTCGCGGGGGTCGGTGT
>JAERSX010000888.1 GCA_016845285.1 Deltaproteobacteria bacterium
GCAGCTCCACACCTGGGCGCTGCAGATCGAGCCCCAGCTCCTCTCGGGTCTCGCGAATGGCGGTGTCCAGCTCGTCACGATCTGTCGGTTCCCGGCGCCCCCCCGGGAACGCCATGTGTCCACTCCAGGGGTCGCCTCGGCGCTCACTGCGACGAATGAAGAGCAGCTTGTCACCGGGGCCGAAGACCGCTGCGACAGCGGCACGGGGGAGCTCGTGTCCCCGCGGATGACGCTCGCCCGGGTGCGCTCGAAGATGGGTGCGCAGAGTGTTGAGAACCATGAGCAGGGCTTAATGCTCGGGGTGTGGGTTACAAGCGGCGCCAACGAGGCAGATCGTCTGTAGTCACACCGGTGGCACAAGACGCCGGTAGCAGGAGAGCGCCCGTGGGGGAAGTCGAGCCCAGCAGTCCTGTGGAAAGACCCGACGGATCCGACTCCGCTGACAACAGCGACCCGGGTCTCGCACCCATGACCATCGGGGAGCGATTCTGGGCCTGGATTTGGGAGACTGTGCGCACCTGGGGGCCCGCCCTGCTCACGGTGCTGCTCATCCGCTCCGTCCTGGCCGAGCCCTTCCGCATCCCGTCGGGCTCCATGGTGCCCACGCTGGAGATCGGCGACCACATCCTGGTCACCAAGTACTCCTACGGCCACCGCTGGCCGCTCACCCGCATCCCCTTCGGCGAGCTCGAGGCCCCTGAGCGTGGCGACGTGGTGGTCTTCGTCTACCCCAACTCCGACGACGGTCAGGTCGCCTACTGGATGGACCTGCCCTACCCCTTCGCCAAGCCCGAGGGCATCGCCACCCTCGACTACGTCAAGCGTGTGGTGGGAGTCCCCGGTGACGTGGTCCAGGTGCGTGACAACGTCATCTACCTCAACGGTCAGGTCCAGGATCGCACCTACGTCGAGGGCTACGACTTCGTGGACGATCGCTGCCGCAGCAACCCCACCAAGCACTTCGTCGAGACCCTGAACGGGGTCAAGCACGACATCCTCAACACCACCTCGTACGGGCTCCGCATGGGCAACTTCGGCCCCGAGACCGTGCCCGAGGACCACATCTTCGTGATGGGCGACAACCGCGACCACTCCGCCGATTCTCGGAGCTGGGGCTACGTTCCCCTCCGCAACATCAAGGGCAAGGCTCGCTTCGTCTGGCTCAGCTACGACCAGTGCAAGGGAACCTTCCCCATCTTCGGAAGCTTCCGGACCGACCGCTTCGGACTGCCCGTTCAGTGAGGGCGTGACTCGGAGAGCTCAGGACGCCGAGCTGTCCACGTCGCCGAGGGTGCCAGCCTCCTCCACCAGCTTCTGTGTGGTGCTCCGAACGAGCTGGCTCATGCGGCTCAGGAGCTGCCACATCAGCTTCACGGCGAGGTCGCTGTCCTGCTTCATGAGCTGTAGGAAGCGATCTCGGCGGATGACCAGCAGCATCGAGTCCTCGAGCACCAGAGCATCGGCCGAGCGCTTGGGCTGCTCGATGAAGCTCATCTCGCCGAAGTACCCAGCCCTCTCGATGAGCGCGAGGCGGGTGCCCTCCTTCTCGATGGCCACACGGCCCGCCTCGACGACGAAGCACTCTCCACCCGGATCACCCTCGCGGAACAGCAGGGTGCCCGCTTTCGCCTCCCGCTCTTCGGTCAGGGCGCAGACCCGGATGAGCTCGCGGTAGGTGCAGTACTGGAAGAGATCGACCTTTCGCAGGGTCTCCATGCGTTGGCGGGTGGGGGCCACGATCTCGCTGGTGGAGTCGACGTCGGCCGCGCAGAGCACGACGGTGATGTTGTCGCGCCCGCCGCGCTGGTTTGCCAGGTCGACGAGCTGGGACACCGTGTCCTCTCCGACCTCGTTGCTGAGCGAGAAGCCCACCTCACGAAGCCCCACATAGCGGTAGAGCCCGTCGGTACAGAGCAACAGGCGGTCGCCGCGATCGAGCTCGAACTGGAGCATGTCCACGAGGACCGAGGGGAAGACGCCCAGGGCCCGGGTGATCACGTTCTTGAAGCGCGCTCTACGGGCTTCTTCGGCGCTGATGAGCCCCTCACGGAGCTGCTGCTGTACCAGCGAGTGGTCCTCGGTGAGCTGGTGGGCCTCGCTTCCCCGCAGGAGGTAGATCCGGCCATCGCCCACATGCGCGATGAAGGCTGTGGTGTTGATGACCACCAAGACATCCATGGTGCAGCCCATCCGGCCGCCCTCGCCCGCGATGTCGGAGGCGGCCTGGTGCACCTCTTCACAGGCCCGCTGCACCGCCGTCTCGATGGCTGCGCGCACGGCATCGCGGTTGGCCGCTGAGGGCTTGTTCCGGTAGCGCTCGATGAGCTCCCGGTGACCCAACATCGACTCGCGGATCACCCCGCAGGCGAGCTGGGACGCGACGTCACCCCGCTGGAAGCCCCCCATGCCATCGGCGACGGCCACCAGACCGAGGTCGGGCACCATCAGATAGGTGTCTTCGTTGACCTTCCGTGTTCGACCGACATCGCTGGCACCCCAGGTCGAGATCTGCACGGTTGCTCCTCAGTACGCTGCCGAGACAGCTTCTCCATACGCCAAGCCAGCGGCGTACCTGCCCAGGGTAGTTTACGGCAGCGGGGCCGCACACCTACAGACAGAGTCCCTTCGCGGGGTACCCTGAACCCGATCGAGGGAGCCCAGTGCCAGGCCGATGGAACCTGCTGGTCGTCGTGGAGGTCCTCGCCCTCCTTGCCTGGGTGGGACTGGCCACCCAGACACTGGTCGACTCCGATGGCGACGAAGCCCTGGTACCGCTGGAGTCCAGCGCCCTGGTCACAGGTCTGGGTCAAGAACGATGGACGGGCATTTTCTTTCAGGATCAACACGTGGGCTTCGCCGTGTCCCGGGTGAGCCCTGCAGCCGACGGAGGTCAGCTCTTCGAGCAACGCTCCAGCTTTCGATTCGCCACCTTCGGCAAGCTCCAGGAGATCGTGACCGCCAGCGCGGCCCTCACCTCAGCCGAGGGCACGCTGCAGCGCTTCGACTTCTTCATGGCCTCGGATCAGATCCGGCTCGCGGCGCGTGGAGAGGTCAAAGGGGACGAGATCCAGATGGAGGTCGAGCAGGCCGGTGAGACCTCCACCCTCAGCTTTCCCATCGACGAACCACCCCACGTCGGTAGCTCGCTCGAGGCCGCAATCCGACGCATGGAGCTCGCAGAGGGCCTCCGCTTCTCCGTGC
>JAERSX010000889.1 GCA_016845285.1 Deltaproteobacteria bacterium
CTCCCACCCGTTCTCCTGCACCGAGGAGATCTCCAGGGTGAACAGGGTGTCGGGGGAGAGCTCCGCCTCGGGGTGCAGCAGCCAAGTCTTGAGCGAGGGGCCATCCTCTTCGATGGCCTCGATCTCCACTGCGATCTCGGCACCAGAGCCGGTGTCGGTCAGCCGCACCACGAGATTGTCCAGGACCCATTCCGGCGAGCCGTAGTTGTATGTGCGCACGACGGGCACGACGTTGACGGGGACCTCGGTGGCGCCATCGGACGGGTGCACGTCGTTGACCTCCAGCTCGCCGCACGAGAGCGCGTGGGCGGGGGTGGTGGAGAGCAGGGCGGTGAGGAACATCGCGGACATGGAGCCTCCTGGGTAGGGGCCATGGGATTGCAAGGCGCGTGCCACGGGCGTGAGGGTCGCGACAACAGCGACGCAGAGCCACGGGTCGAGAAGCGCGGGGCGTGGCGGCCCGCCGCGCGGTCAGCAGGATCGCGACATCGGTGTCGCCCCCGGGGGCCGCACCGGACCCTCACTCGGGGAGGGGGAGCGCGGCCGTCGGGGTCGCCTTCGGGCCTGACGCACACCTGGACGGGCGCACAGCCCGACAGGGACGGGCTGACACGTCCGAGGCGCCCGCCAGCGCTTCAGCGCGAGCCCGTGATGAGCGCCTGGATGTGGTCGATCTGCTCGGCCAAGGTGCGGGTGTCCTGCCACTCGACCTCGCCCTGGCCACCGTGCCTGTCGACGATGTCTCGCGAGGTGCCGCGCTCCCAGACGGCCTGGTGGGACTCCGTCGACGTCTCGGCTACCGTGCTGGCGCCGCTGAGCCAGGTCGACACGGCGCGCAGCATGCCGCGATCGCTGCGGGCTGCGGCATCGTCGGTGTACTTGTCCATCCCCTGGGTGGCCATGCCGAGCACGGTCGCGTCGACCACGTTCTTGGTGTCGGTGCCACCGGCCTGCCTGCGCGCAAGGGCGCTCCTGCGCCGCGGCGTTGCCACGGTTGCCTGCGAGGTCGGGCCTGCCGGCGCCCGTGGCATCTCTCCACGCCCCGACTCCGACGCCTCGGGGCGGCACGAGAGGGAACGCGAAGGTTGAACGAAGGCTTCGCCCGGTCCGCTGCCATACACTGTCAGCCTGACCCAGGAGCACCCATGCGACTCGCCTGTCTCCTCCTCGTTCTTGCGCTGCCCCAGGCGCACGCCGGCCCGGACAATGCGGGGGCGTGTGCCACGTACGTCGTCGAGAGCGGCTGCTCCAAGGAGTCGAAGAGCTGCATGGCCCTCTTCAAGAAGGAAGACCTGCCGAAGGGCAAGGAGTGCGGCACGCCCCAGAAGGGACTGAAGTGGACCGTCACGCCAGAGGAACTGGTCGGGGCGCCCAAGGCGTGCCAGAAGGAATCGGCAGCGCTGGCTGAGAAGGCCAACAAGGGCGATCTGAAGGGCCTTTGCTACGTTGAAAAAGTCAACGCCGTGTACTAGGAATGGCGTTCATCCCAGATCGCTCGATTCCCTGCAGCCGGTAGTAGGCGTCTACATCTGGATCCAGATCCAACCACTGCGCCATTGCTCCCCCACGCACCCGTCGAGCCAGGTCGCCTACTTCGGTGTCGAGAGCCATCCGACTGCGCTCGAAGTGACAGCGGCCGCTCCGATCGACCAGCTTTTGTCCGAACGCTCCGGTGGTGAAGACACGGGTCAACCCCCAGTTCGTGCGCATGGCTGTGTCGAAGGTGGGATTGAGCACCTTGCCGGCCCTGAAGTCGACCCATCTGGTGGCGAGACCGATTGTGTCTTCGCTTGTGTTGCGCACGTCGTGCCACCACCACGGCGGGGAGAACAACACATCGCCGGGGTGTAGCTCGACCTCGTAGCGTGTCGCCCGCGAGAAGAGGGTCTCGTACGCCTCGTTGCGGTGCTCGTGGGGTTCTGCGCCCATGATCTCGAGATACTCGTCGAAGAGCTTCGAGGCGCCTCCGTGGCCGGCGCGGAAGTAGGCGGACCTGCCGATGCCGTCGGACATCGGAAGCAAGAACGGAGACTCGGCTGGGTTGATGAATGACCACTTCTTGCTGCCGGAGAGCATGCAGAAGAGGTTCAGCCCGCCTGCACAGTGCCAGAAGGAGCCGCCGCGTCCCCGGCCGAGCATGAGCTGCGTCACGCCGCTGAACATCAGGCCCTTTGCGAGGGTTCTGGGGATCAGCTCGAAGCCGGTCTGCTTGAGTAGCTCGGGGTGCCGCTGCAGGAGAACCTGCGTGTTGTGCAGGTAGACACCGGGCACCTCGATCTCTCGAACGCGGCCCAGGTAGCCGTCTCTGACGGGGCAACACAACAGGTCCTGCTCGTCTCCGTACGCGGCGATGAATGCGTCGAGCGACCAGTCCCTCCAGTCTCCTGACTGCTGCAAGAAGCCTCGCAGGACGATGGGCTGGTACTCGCTCCTGCGGGCGAAGAACTCTTCGGCGGCCCCGTCACCCTGCAGCTCCGCGACTGGATGCACGACGGCGGCTGTCGGTTGGCGAGGGTTGGTCTGGACCAGCGCGTTCACCCAGCGCTGCCGCAGCATGGGCCTCCTCAGGATGTTCTGCGACAGCATGTCGATGCGGAACGCTGCAGCATCGGTGACCTTGTCGAACACCACGGTCTCGCTGCGGGGGCTGAGGCGACGGTGGAGCCAGAACGAGGGCCAGCACATCCGGAACAGCCCCAGCCCGAGGCTGTAGGTGGTCGCCAGGAGGGAGAGCAGCTGGGTCTTGGTGCGCTCGATGCTCATGAATGGTCTGCCAGCACCCAGACAGGGTACCGCGCCTCCGACTCGGGCCTCCGGTAGCCGCGGGCCTGCAGCGGGAGGGCAGCGGCTGGCCTCCGATGCTGGAGCGAGCGCTCAGGTGGAGGAGGGTGAGGA
>JAERSX010000890.1 GCA_016845285.1 Deltaproteobacteria bacterium
GATGGCTTCCTGGCACACCAGCGTCGCCGACTCGCTGCACCAGGCGTAGGCGAGGGCTGCGTGGGCAGGCGTGGGGTCCTGGGCGGCGGCCAGCACCACCGCTCGGGCCTGGGTGATGCGGGCGTAGCAATCGACAGCGCGGTGCTGGAGCACCTGGAAGGCACCGAGCTTCTTGCCGAACTGCTCGCGCTCCAGCAGGTAGGCACGGGCCACCTGGAAGGCACGGGTCATGATCCCGAGGAGCTCAGCGCTCACGGCGATGGCGCCGAGGTCGAAGGCCCGCCGCAGGGTGTCCGGATCAACCTGACGAGGTGTCGCGACCACCCCGTCCAGCACGAGGTCAGCGCTGTCTCGGTGATCGATGTGGACCCGGGGCTGTCGCTGCAGGGCCGGGTCGTCTCCGGAGACGGCATAGAGCCGCGGTCGCTCGGCCTCGTCACGTCCGAGAACCATGAATTCATCGGCACGCTGACCGTCGATGACCGCTTGCTTGAGGCCGACGAGCTGGCCGTCGCGACGGGTGACGGAGACCAGCGCGGGATTGCCCTTCCGAGGGTGTTCGCGCCAGGCCAGGGCCGTCACCCGGCCGTCGGCGAGGGCGCCGGGGTCGTCCACCAGCCCAGCGCAGAGCACGGCGCTCAGGGCAGGGCTCACCACCAGGTGTCGTCCCAGGGCCTCGAAGGCGATGGCCACCTCGACCATGCCCAGCCCGAGGCCCCCCTGCTCTTCGGACACGAGGATCCCAGGGAGCCCGAGGTCCACGAGCTTCTCCCAGAGGGCCTCGTCATGGGTCTGCCCGGCGTCTCGAAGGGCCCGGGCGTGAGCCACCGGGGCCTCTGTGGCCAGGAACTCCTCCACCAGATCGGCGAACTGCTGCTGCTCTTCGGTGTAGATCAACATCAGCTGCTCTTGGGGAGGCCGAGCACGTGCCGGGCGACGATGTTTCGTTGGATCTCGGAGCTACCGCCCTCGATCGTGTTGCCTCGGGCGCGTAGCCACTGTCGCGCCAGCGAGCCGATGCTGATGGGGCCCTCCGACCAGAACAGGCCGTCGAGTCCAGCGATGTCGGCGGCCAGCTCCCACCTGCGCTGGTTGAGCTCGCTGCCCACCAGCTTGAAGAGGCTCGACTCCGGACCGGGCTGCCCGCCCGCCCGCAGGGTGTCGTTGTAGCGGCGCACCATGAGCCGCATCGCTTCCTGCTCCATCTCGGAGCGGGCGAGGCGATCGCGCAGGAGAGGATCGTCGAGGGCGCCGTGTTCATCGAGGCCCACGGTGTCGATGGCGTGCCCGCGCACCGTGTAGCCCTCGAGGTCTTCGAGGCGCGCGCCGCCGGCAGCGATGCTCTCTCCCACCGTGCCGCGCTCGTGGGCCAGCAGTGCCTTGGCCACCCCCCAGCCCTCGTTGATCTCGCCCACCACCTGGCTCACGGGCACCCGCACATCTTCGAAGAAGACCTCGCAGAAGGGGGAGGCGCCGCTGATGAGGGTGATGGGTCGGGTGGTGATGCCCGGGCTCTGCATGTCGATGAGCAGAAAGGTGATGCCCGCCTGCTTCTTGCCCTCGGTCGAGGTGCGCACGAGGCAGAAGATCCAGTCGGAGATGTCGGCGTGGCTGGTCCAGATCTTCTGGCCGTTGATGACGAAGTCCTCGCCGTCCCGCACGGCCTTGGTGGTGAGGCTGGCCAGGTCGCTGCCGGCGCCCGGCTCGCTGTAGCCCTGACACCACCGGACCTCACCGCGGACGATGCGCGGCACATGGATCGCCTGGAGCTCGACGCTCGCCCGGCTCAGGAGGATGGGACCGATCATCGCGATGCCCAGACCCACCAGGGGCAGGGGTAGCTTGCGCGCCAGGAGCTCCTCGCGAAACACGTTGTACTCACCTGTCGACAAGCCGCCGCCGCCGTAGGCCCGAGGCCAGGCGGGTGCCGTCCAGCCACGCGCCAGGGCGGCCTCGAACCACACCCGGTAGTCGTCGTTGGGGAAGCCCGAGCGGGTGCCTCCCCAGTAGCCCTGGAACGGGGTGGTGGCGGTGCCGTACAGCCCGCGGGGGGCGTGGGCTTCGATCCAGGCCACGGTCTCGCGGCGAAACCTGTCGAGTTCGTCGTTGCTCACGCTTGTGCTCATGTCGCTGCTCACCGGCTCTTCGGGACCGCGAGGGCGAGGCGCTGGAGCGCCCAGTACCAGCGGAGCATGCCGGGAGCCAGCATGGGCTTGCCGGTGTTGAGGAAGCTCACGGTGAGCTCCCGGGCGGGGTCGGCGTAGACCACGATGTTGCTGAAGCCGAGGTGTCCGAATGCGCCTCGGGTGGTGAGCCCGAACAGGCTGAAGCGGTTGCCGCCCATCATCATGCCGAGGCCGTACCGGACGGGGAAGCCGAAGGTGCTGTCGAGCTGGCCCCGGGTGACGGTGCCCACGGCCCGACGAACCGTGTCTGCTCGGAGGATCCGCACACCGTCGAGCTCGCCGCCGTTGAGCAACAGCTGCAGGAAGCGGCAGGTCTCCCGGCCCGTGGCGATGACGTTGGCTGAGGGCAGCACCGCAGAGAGGAAGGTGGGCGAGTTGCTCAGCTCCACGGCCGTCTCTACGTCGAGCCCGATGGTCCGCTCGAAGATCTTCGACATGACCGAAGGGATGGGCGGCCCGGTGCGCAGGTGCTTGGCGACCTGGTCCATGTGCTCGGGGCTCACACCGTAGTTGAGGTGCTCGAAGCCGAGGGGGTCGAGCACCCGCTCGCGCAGCAGCTGGCGGGGGTCCTTGCCGGTCACGCGGAGCATGATCTCGGTGAGCAGGAACCAGGCCGTCATGGGGTGGTAGGCCACGTTTCGGCCAGGCGCGGTCTGAGGGCGGAGGTCGCAGAGCGCTGCCAGGGGCACCTTGGCCTCAGCCAACATGGCCGCAGGGTCGCCCACTCTCGGCATGTCGGGGATCCCGGCGGTGTGGCTCAGCAGGTGCTGGATCTGGATGCCGCCCTTGCCGTGTCGGCCGAACTCCGGGATGTGCTGGGCGACGGGGTCGTCGAGACGCAGCAGCCGGTCTTCGACCAGCCCGTGTACCAACACCGAGGTGAGGACCTTCGACGCGCTGAAGAGGTTGAACAGCGTGTGGGTGGTCGCGACGGGGCCCGGATCGACCCCCGGCATGTTGTGGACATGCCCCACGGTGCGGTCGAGGACCACCTGGCCCTGGTGCATGACGCAGAGGCCGATCGCGGGATGAAGGCCGGTGCTGTAGAGGCGCAGGACCTCGGTCCACACGGGCTCGAGCTCGAGGGAGGAGTCGGCCTCCTCGCCGATGCTCGTGAGGGCTCGCCCATCACCGATGTCGACCAGGCGCTGCCAGTCACGGGGGAGCTCGAAGGGAAGGGGGCGCCGCACCATCGCTCACATGAGCCAACGAACAGGGGAGCCCCAGATGACCTTGATGGCCTTCTTCATCTGGTCGAATTTGTCGGCGGTGTAGGGGTACCAGACCGCCTCCTCCTTGGTCCCGAAGCGGTCGGTCAGGATGGGCAGCGGCTGGCAGAAGTTGAGGATCCCCATGGCGCCGTTGGTGGTGCCGATCCCGCTCTCTCGGCGGCCGCCGAAGGGCATCTCCAGGGCGCCATAGGTCAGCGAGCTGTCGTTGATGACGACGGCGCCAGCCATCAGCCGCCGGGCGAGCCTCTCCCCGCGGGCCTTGTCCTTGGTCCACACCGTGGCCCCCAGGCCGAAGCGCGTGTCGTTGGCCATGGCGATGGCCGTGTCCTCGTCGGGCACCACCATGATGGGCAGGACCGGACCGAAGGTCTCCTCGGTCATGAGCAACATGTCGTGGGTGGCGCCGGTGAGGACCGTGGGCAGGAAGTGGCGACCGCCTGGAGCCAGCTCTCCGCCGGCGAGCACCGTCGCGCCCTTCTTCACGGCGTCCTCGACCTGCTCGCGGATGATGTCGAGCTGGGGCCCATGGATCATGGGCCCGATGTCCCGGTCGAGCTCCAGGGCGCGCACCTTGTCGGCCAGCAGCTCGGTGAAGGCCTCGGCCACCGAGGCGACCACGTAGATCCGCTCGGTGCCGCTGCAGAACTGACCGGCGTTCATCATGCCGCCGAAGAGCACGCCGCCGGCGGCTCGCTCGAGGTCGGCGTCGGCGCACACCACGGCGGGGTCCTTGCCGCCGAGCTCGAGGTTGACTGGGATGAGGTTGCGTCCACAGGCCTCGCCCACTCGGCGGCCCGTGCGGACCGAGCCGGTGAAGCTCACCTTGTCCACGCCCGACTCGATGAGGGCGGCCCCGGTGGCGCCGTCGCCCAGCACCACCTGGACGAGGCCTTCGGGAAATCCGGCGTCGTCGAAGAGCTGCTGCACGAGCTTGCTGGAGTAGGGCGTGACCTCGCTGGGCTTGATCACGACCGCGTTGCCGCCGAGCACGGCCTGCACCGTGGGGTTGAGCGCCAAGATGAAGGGCCCGTTCCACGGCGTGATCACCCCGACCACGCCGAGCGGTCGCTGCACCAGTCGCCCCTTCTTCATGCGCAGCAGGTGAAGGCCCACGGTCTTGTCGGCGAGCACCTTGTGGGCCCGGCGGCCGTAGTAGTTCATGGTGTCGCAGGCGGCGAAGACCTCCATGATGAGGGTCTCCATCTCGCTCCGACCGGTCTCGCCGATGATGACCTCCATGTAGGCCTCGTGCTGCTCGATGAAGAGCTGCAGGGCCTTGGCCATGAGCGCCTGGCGCGCGGCCACGGGGGTCTTGGCCCAGTCGGCCTGGACGATGCGGGCCCGGTCGACAGCGGCCTGGACCTCCTCGGCGGTCGCAGCCGTGAACTCGCCGACGGAGCGACCGTCGGTGGGGCAGCTCAGGCCGTAGCGGCGGACCCCGTCCGGGGCCTCGAGGGGAGCGAGCCAGGCCACGTCACAGGCTCACGGAGGCCTGACCGGCTGTCACGCTCTCGACGTGGGCGGCCGGCGCGGGCATCTCGGGCGGGTAGAACTGCCGACACCAGGTGCGGAACAGCCCGATGGGGCCGTCGCCGTCCACGATGATGGGGCGGTTCAGGTAGACCTTGTTCTCCCAGATGGGGATGTCCTGCTCGAGCTGGCGCTGGATCTCGGCCATGAAGGCCTTGCCCACGCCACCGGTGATGCCCTTGCCCGCACGGCGCACCGTGAACGCGAACCAGAGCTCGGTGTGGTCGGCGTCGATGGGGGTGGCCGAGCTCACGAGCAGGGTCTCGAACAGACCGGTGAAGCGCGTGGTTGTGAAGCCGAAGCCGTAGGCGTGGACCTCGATGTTGCCGTCGACACGGCCCATGGGGGTCATCATCGCGGTGGTCGAGGTGCTGTGCAGCAGGGAGCCGTGGATCTTGCTGGCCGTGCGCGGCATCTCCATGGTGCCGTGCAGGAACTGGAAGTGGGCGGCGTCCACCTGGTTCTCGGCCATCTCCTGGTTGCAGGTGGCCACGGTCCAGCGGCGGGTGCGGTACTCGGTCCAGCCGGGGTCACCGATCTCGGCGATCACGGGCAGCTCGAAGCTGGGTGGCCGGCCCTCGCGGTCGTGCCAGGCCATGATCAGACCGTTCTGCTCCACCAGGGTCCAGGCCTCCAGACCGGCCTTCTTGGGCTGCTTGGTGGCGTAGGGCACATGCGCACAGGACCCGTCTCCAGCGAACTCCCAGGCGTGGAAGGGACAGACCAGCTTGTCGTCCTTGATCACACCACCGTGGCCCAGGTGGGCGCCCAGGTGGGGGCAGAAGGCGTCGAGGAGATGGGCCTCACCGTCGCTGGTGCGGAAGAGAACCAGATCGCGGGCGAAGTACCGCAGCGGCACGACCTGGCCCACCTCTAGCTCCGAGGAGTAGGCGACCTGGAACCAGCCGGTGGGGATGCCGAAGGGGAAGCGGTCGCTCTGGGCGCCACTCATGGGGAATTCTCCTCCGCCGCCAGGCCCGCCAGCACGAGGCGGGTGGCGCGGCGTGTTGTCTCGAGCACGGTGTCGACGCCGTGCATGCCGCCGGTCCAGCCCACGAGCGAGGCGAACCAGACGTTCTGGAGCAGGTGGGCGAGGTCCTGCTCGGCCGGGCTGGGCAGGCTGCCGTCGAAGTGACCCCGGTAGGCACCGAGGATGATCTCGGTCATGCGACCGTGGTAGCGGAGCACCTTCTCCGAGAGGTCGGGCTCGCCGCTGGCCACCGTGCGCAGCATGGCGGCCGCGAGCTTGGGGTGGGCTGCCAGGGCGTCGGTGGTCATCTGGAACAGCGCGTCGAGGCGTTCTTCGGGCTGGTCGCCGGGGATGGGGTGGTCGCGCAGGGTGGCGTGCACCTGGGAGACCTGGAGTTCCAGGGCCGCCGCGAGGATGTCTTCCTTGCTGGAGAAGCGGCGGTAGACCGTGCCCAGCGCCACGTCCGCCTTGGCGGCGAGATCCCGCAGGCGCACGGCGTCGAAGCCGTCGCTCTCTGCCAATTCCACGGCTGCGGCAATGATCCGCAGTGTTCTCGGGTCCTGAGGCGTTCCGTCCATGGCGGGGAGTAGAACATGTTTCACTGCGCTGTGCTATCACAAAGTAGAACATGTTCTAGTTCGATGGCTGGCCGAATCCCCTGAGGCCCGCGCGCTGCCTCCAACCGCGAGGACCCCGTGTCCGACGACGTCTCCGCCCCCCATCTGCTGGTCGAGCGAGACGGCCACGTGGTCACGGTGACCATGAACCGGCCGCGCTCTCGGAACGCCTGGTCCATGGAGATGATGGTTCGCATGGCGGACGCCTGGGCGCTCGTGGATGAGGATCCGGACATCCGCGTCTGCATCCTCACGGGCGCTGGCGGCACCTTCAGCTCGGGCAGCGATCTCAAGGCCATGCACGGCGACCACACGGGCGACCCCTGGCATGCACGGATGCAGTCGGAGCCGGGCCTGCACTGGCGCTCGATGTTGCGCAGCGCCAAGCTCCGCAAGCCACTCGTCGCTGCGGTGGAGGGCTACGCGCTGGCCGGCGGAACGGAGATCCTCCAGGCGACAGACATTCGCGTGGCGGGCGCTGGCTCCGTCTTCGGCGTCACCGAGGCCACCCTGGGGCTCTTCCCCCTGGGCGGCAGCACCGTGCGACTCCGGCGTCAGATTCCCTACACGCGGGCCGCCGAGCTCTTGCTCACAGGCCGCCGTATCGATGCCGCCGAGGCCCTCGAGATCGGGCTCATCGGTCGCGTGGTGCCAGACGGTCAGGCGCTCGCGGTGGCCCGTGAGATCGCCGATCGCATCGCCGCCAACGGACCCCTCGCGGTGCAAGGCATCCTGCGCTCCATCCGGGAATCAGAGGGCCTCACCGAGGCCGAGGGACTGAAGCGTGAGCTGGAGATCGGCTGGCCGGTCTTCAAGAGCGAGGATGCCCGGGAGGGGCCGCGGGCCTTTGCCGAGAAGCGCAAGCCCGAGTTCAAGGGGAGATGAGCTGATGGATCTGCATGGGATGGAGTTCTCGTTCTGGAAGCGCGAAGACGCCGACACCGTGTGTCTCGTGGAGCCCGATGGCACCGAGCACACCGTGGGCTCGCTCCAGGCCGCCGCCGCCTCGGTCGCCCGAGGTCTTCGGGCACTTGGGCTGCAGCCGGGCGACGCCGTGGCCATGTGCCTGCGCAATTCGGCGGCGGTCTACCAGCTCATGCTCGCGACCAGCCAGGCCGGCCTGTACCTGGTGCCCCTCAATTGGCACGGAGCGCCCGATGAGCTGGCGTACATCGTGGCCGATAGCGAGGCCAAGGTGCTCATCGCTCACCCCGAGCTCGTCGGGCTCGTCGACCTGGACATCCCGCGCTTCGTGGTGGGTGAGGCCGAGGGCTGGCAGCCCTGGAGCACGCTGATCGACGGAGACCCGGCCCCGCTGGATGACCGCCTGGCCGGCTTGATCATGAACTACACCTCGGGCACGACCGGCCGGCCCAAGGGTGTGCGCCGGCCCTTGCCGCCGGTGCCTCCGGAGCCCATCGTCACCGCCTTCGCCATGTTCCTGCTCATGTTCGGCATGCGGCCAGGGCAGGGCGTGCATCTCGTGGTGGCGCCGCTGTACCACACGGCCGTTCTCTACTTCTCCGCTTCGGCCCTCCATCTCGGCCAGCAGGTCGTGATCATGGACAAGTGGACCCCCGTGGGCATGCTCGAGCGCATCCAGCGCTACGGCGTCACCAACACGCACATGGTGCCCACCCACTTCGTCCGCTTGCTCAAGGTCGAAGACCGTCTGGACTACGACGTGAGCAGCCTGTCGCACATCGTGCACGGCGCCGCGCCCTGTCCACCTCAGATCAAGCGGGACATGCTGGCCTGGTGGGGCCCGGTGATCAGCGAGTACTACGCGGCCACCGAGGGCGGGGGCACCATGGCCACCGCCAGCGAGTGGCTCGCGCGGCCCGGGACCGTGGGCAAGCCCTGGCAGGGGGCCGCCATCAAGATCTGCGACGACGAAGGGGCCGAGCTGGCCGCTGGCGACGTGGGCACCGTCTACATCAAGATGCAGCAGGGCTTCGAGTACCACAAGGACAAGGCCAAGACGAAGAAGGCCTACCGAGTGGACGGCTACTTCACCGTGGGCGACGCCGGGTACCTCGACGAGGACGGCTACCTCTTCCTCTGCGACCGCAAGGCCGACATGATCATCAGCGGCGGGGTCAACATCTACCCAGCCGAGATCGAGGCGGTGCTGCTCACCCACCCCCGGATCCTCGACGTGGCCGTCTTCGGCATCCCCGACGAGGACTGGGGCGAGCGGGTGCACGCGGTGGTGGAGGTGGACGGAGAAGCGGCCGAGGGCTTGTCCGGCGAGATCCTGGCCTGGAGCAAGGACGTGCTCGCCGGGTACAAGCGGCCCCGTGCCATCGAGCTCATCGACGAGATGCCCCGAGATCCGAACGGCAAGCTCCGCAAGCGAACGCTGCGCGATCCGCACTGGGAGGCCGTGGGGCGGCAGATCTGAGCTGCTGAGCGGCTCGCCTGAGCGCGCGGCTCAGGGTGCGAGGATGCTGCAGTAGACCCCGTCGTCGTCGCTGCACTCGGTGCACTCGGGCAGACAGTCACAGGTGGGCACGCCGTCGCAGTCAGCGGGGGCGGTCGTGCACTCGGGGAGCCGCTCCTCGTAGGGGATGCCCGAGTCGGGTGGTTCGCCACCGGTGATCGACAAGCAGTACTCATCGGCTGCACAGAGCACCTTGGCGCACTCGGTGACGGGGTCGTCTCCGTCCTTGTCGCTGCACGCCATCACGAGCAGGGGCAAGGCCAACAACAGGCTGCGCATGGGGGCTCCGTTCCAGGGTTGACTCACTGTAGCGGAGCCATCTCCGGGGGGCCCTGGCTCCAGCTAGAACATGTTTCACCTGGCGGTTGACCACCGAACTAGAACATGTTCTACTGAAACACGTTCTAGCGCCCCCCGGAGGCTCAATGTCCTTTCAGATCGACTCGGTCCAGCACTACTTCGACAGCCTCGGCGATCGCTTCGTGGCTTCGGCCTCGGACGGCGTGGACGCCACCTTCCAGTTCACCCTGGAGGGAGACGGGGGTGGCACCTGGCACGTGGTGGTCAAGGACGGCGGCATGGCGGTGAGCGAGGGCGCCTCCGACGCACCCGACAGCACCATCGAGGCCCGGACCGGCGACTGGGTCAAGATCGTCAACGGCAAGATGAGCGGCATGCGCGCGGTGATGACCCGCAAGATGAAGGTGGGGGGCAACGTCACCCTCGCCCGCAAGATGCAGCAGATGTTCCCGACGGCCTGAGTGCCCTCTCCCCGGCCTCCGGGCCGTAGCTGCGAGGGCAGTGCAGTGGACCAACCGGCGCTCACGTCGCGCTTCACCCTGGCCTACGCCTACAAGCGCAGCTTGGGGCCCGTGATCGGGGCATTCATGACCGGGTTGCGGGACCGGCGAATTCTCGGTGCCCGCACGGCAGACGGGCGGGTGATCGTGCCGGCTCGGGCCTACGACCCGGCATCCGGAGAGCCGACCGGAGACCTCGTCGAGGTCGGTCCGAGCGGGGTCATCGAGACGGTGAGCCACGTGGCCCAGCCCAGCCCCACCGACCCGGTCCAGGTGCCCTTCGCCTGGGCCTTGATCCGCCTGGATGGGGCCGACACCTCGTTCCTCCACGTGGTGGAGGGCTCTGCCGAGGCACTGCATCGCGGCCTCCGCGTGACGGCTCGCTGGCGTGCCGAGCGTGACGGCAGCCTGCGTGACATCGAGGCCTTCGTGCCATGAGCGACAGCGACCACACCCACGAGACGGCACCCGTCACCCGCTTCAAGGCGCCCACCCGCCTCGACTACACCGTCACGGCCGCCGCGGTGACCGCCGACTTCCTGCGCCACATCCTGGAGCAGCGCCTCGTCGGCCGGCGCTGTCCGGTGTGCGCAAAGGTCTACCTTCCCCCCCGCGGGGTCTGCCCCACCTGTGCGGTTCGCTGCCACGAGCAGGTCGAGGCAGGCCACGCGGGCACCATCGACACCTTCAGCGTGGTGCGGATCCCCTTCGAGGGCCAGGTCCTGGAGCCGCCCTACGTCTGCGCCCGCATCCTCATCGACGGGACCGACGCTCCCTTGCTCCACATCGTGGGCGAGATCGCGCCGGAAGAGGTGACCCTCGGCATGCGCGTCGAGGCCGTGTGGGACGACCGCCCCCTGCCCACCCTGGCCAGGGTCCGGTACTTCCGGCCCGAGGGAGGAACCCCATGAGACGCGTGCACGTGCAGGGGGTCGGACGCCTCCCTCCGGCGGTGCGGAACGTGCCCTCCTACGCCACGGGACCCGCCTGGGACGAGCCCCAGTGGTCGGTTGCCGGCCCCGATGGGCCCGAGCTCCTCACGCCTGCGGCCCTCGACGAGGCAGAGATGGTCCAGGCCGTGACCGCCGCTGCCCTGGCCGACGCCGGGCTCTCTCGCGACGACGTCGGCTTCATCTGCTCGGGCAGCAACGACTACCACCAGGGTCGCCCCTTCAGCTTCGTCATGGCGCTGGACGGCGTGGGCTGCTGGCCGCCCAAGCGGGAGTCCCACGTCGAGATGGACGGGGCCTTCGCGCTCTACGAGGCCTGGGTTCGTCTGCAGCACGGCGACGTGGACGTGGCCCTGGTCTACGCCTACGGACGGAGCTCGCTCGGCCCCACCGATGAGGTGCTCTCGCTGCAGCTCGACCCCTACTTCCTCGCGCCGCTGGGTCCGCCGCCCATTGCCCTGGCCGGGCTGCAAGCTCAGGCTCTCGTCGACGCCGGGCTCGCCACCGAGGCTGACTTCGCAGCGGTGGTCGCGCGGGCGTGGCGAGCGGCGGCAGACGATCTGTATACAAGCGTGAGCGCCGAACTCGTCGAGGATCGCATGCTCCTCCACCCTGCTGTGGCGAGTCCGCTGCGGGCCCATGACCAGGCCTCCTTCGCCGATGGTGCCGCTGCGGTGGTGCTGGTGGCCGAGGGCGCCGGACCCGCCATCGAGGGCATCGCCCACTGCATCGACCCCATGGACTTCGGCACGCGGGACCTCACGACCAGCCGCTCGGCCCGGCTCGCCCACGCCGCGGCGGGGGGGGGCATTCCCGAGGTCGCCGAGCTCCACCTTCGCTTCAGCCCCGAGGCGCTCATCCTGCGGGATGCGCTGGGGCTGGAGGAGGCCCTGGTCGACCCCACGGGAGGCACGCTTCCGAGTGATGTGCCCATGGTGTCGGGACTCACGCGTGTCATCGCCGCCACCGAACACGTACGTGGTGGTGCCGGGCGTGCCCTGGCTCACTGCACCGCTGGCCCGTGTCTCCAGCAGAACCTGGTGACGCTGCTGGTGGCCCCATGATCCCCACAGCAGTCATCGGCATCGGTCAGACCCGACACGCCGCCAAGCGTCCCGATGTGTCCATGCCAGGCCTCGTCCGTGAGGCAGCCCTGCGGGCCCTGGAGGACGCCGGCCTCACCTTCGCCGACATCGACGCCGTCGTGCTGGGCAAGGCGCCCGACATGTTCGAGGGGGTGGTCCAGCCGGAGCTGTTCCTGGCCGAGGCCCTCGGCGCGGTGGGCAAGCCCATGTTCCGGGTGCACACGGCCGGCAGCGTGGGCGGCAGCACGGCGGTGGTCGCTGCCCATCATGTGAGCAGCGGTGTGCACAAGCGCGTGCTCACGGTCGCCTACGAGAAGCAGTCCGAGTCCAACGCCATGTGGGCGCTGAGCCAGCCCTTCCCCTTCCTGCCGCCCGTCTCGGCGGGGGCCGGGGGCTACTTTGCGCCGGTGATCCGGGCCTACATCGATCGCGCCAAGGCCCCGGACCACATCGGCTGGCAGGTGGCCGTCAAGGACCGACAGCACGGGGCCCTCAACCCCTGTGCCCACCTCCAGCTGCCCGACATCACCCTCGAGCAGGTGAAGGCCTCGCCGCTGCTCTGGGATCCCATCCGCTACCTCGAGACCTGCCCCAGCTCTGATGGAGCCGTGGCCATGGTGCTCTCCTCGGACGCCTCCACCTGCCGCAACCCTGCCTGGGTCTTGGGCACCTCGGTGCGCAGCGAGCCCCTGCTCTTTGCTGGCCGGGACGAGGTGAACCCCCGAGCCGGACAGCTGTGCGGCGCCGACTGCTATGCGGAGGCAGGGGTGACCCCCGATCAGCTCGACTGCGCCGAGCTGTACGTGCCCTTCTCCTGGTACGAGCCCATGTGGCTCGAGAACCTGGGGCTCTTCGAGTCGGGCTGGCGGGCCGTCGACGCCGGCCACACCAAGCTGGGGGGCCGCCTGCCCATCAACCCCTCGGGCGGCGTCATGTGCAGCAACCCCATCGGCGCCAGCGGCATGCTGCGGTTTGCCGAGGCGGCACGTCAGGTCCGCGGCACCGCCGACGCCCACCAGGTCGACGGCGCTCGCCTCGCCATGGGTCATGCCTACGGCGGTGGCTCCCAGTTCTTTGCCGCCTGGATCGTCGGCAGCACGCGTCCCTGAGCCTCGCGGCTCGCGCCCCGCACCACCGGAGGCCCCATGAAGTACAACCTCGCCGATCTCTTCGAGGCCATGGCCGATCGCTTCCCCGACCGGCCGGCGGTCTACAGCGATCTCGGCATGACCACCTTCGGTGAGATCGACGCCCGGGCCACCCGCCTGGCCAACGCCTGGAAGGCCCGGGGCGTGGGTGCCGGAGACCACGTGGGGCTCTTCCTCTACAACCGGATGGAGTACCTCGAGGGCATGCTCGCGGCCTTCAAGCTGCGGGCCGTCGCCATCAACGTGAACTATCGCTACGTGGCCCACGAGCTGCGCTACATCTTCGACAATGCCCAGCTCAAGGGGCTCGTCTACGAGCCAGACCTCGCCGAGGTGGTGGCCGAGGCCGGCACCGAGGACCTCGCCTTCACCACCGAGCTCGGCGACGCCTACGAGGCGGCCATGGCGGCGGCCTCACCCGAGCGAGACTTCGAGGAGCGCTCCGAGGACGACCTCTGGATCATCTACACCGGCGGCACGACGGGCATGCCGCGGGGCGTGATGTGGCGCCACGAGGACGTCTTCTTCGCGGGGCTCCAGGGCGGCAACCCCGGCTCCGATCCAGCCGAGAGCGCCCAGGCCCACATCGACATGGTCGACCGCAACGGGGCCGGCACCAACATCATCGGCGCGGCACCGCTCATCCACGGCGGGGCCCAGCTCGCGTCCTGGATCGCCTGGATGAACGGAGGGGCCGCGGGAATCGTCACCGGTCGGGGCTTCGATCCCGCCAAGGTTCTCGACGTGGCCGAGGCCGGCAAGATGAACGCCATCAACATGATCGGCGACGCCATGGTGATCCCCTTCACCGACGTGCTGGAGGCCAACCCCGGGCGCTGGAAGCTGCCCGAGCTCAACGCCATCTCCTCGGCGGGTGCCGTGCTCAGCGTGAGCGTGTGGAAGCGCCTCGATGGGTTGCTCCCGCAGACCGAGATCTTGAACAACTTCGGCGCCAGCGAGACCGGCCACCAGGGCACCGGCTTCCTCGAGGGCGACGAGGTCTTCTGGGTGATGGACGACCGTCACACCACCGTGGTCGACGATGACCTGAGCCGGCTCGAGCCCGGGTCCGGCGAGGTCGGCCGCCTGGCCCGCTTCGGCCACGTGCCGCTGGGCTACTACGGCGACCCGGAGAAGACGGCGCGCACCTTCTTCGTCAAAGATGGCGTCCGCTACGTGCTGCCCGGCGATCTGGCCACCATCGACGACGAGGAACAGGTGGTGTTCCTGGGGCGCGGGGCCGCCTGCATCAACTCCGGCGGCGAGAAGGTCTTCGCCGAAGAGGTCGAGGAGGCCATCAAGGCTCACCCGACGGTCTTCGACGCCCTGGTGGTGGGAGTGCCCGATCCCAAGTGGGGCCAGCGGGTCGAGGCGCTCGTGGTGATGCGGACCTCTGGTGACGACGACGCGGCGGCTGTCGAGGCCACCGTGCGGGCCCATGTCGCCGGGTACAAGACGCCGAAGCAATTCTGGTTCGTGGACACCCTGAACCGTCAACCGAGCGGCAAGCCCGACTACCGCTGGGCCCAACAAGAGGCCGTGCGCCTCGGGGAGATCGAGGCATGATGCTCGAGGGAAAGACCTGCGTCATCACAGGAGCGGCCAACGGCATCGGCCGGGCCATGGCTCGCCTCTTCGCGGCCGAGGGGGCCACGGTGGTCATCGCCGATCTCGACGAGGGGCGCCTGGGCAAGGTGGCCGCCGAGCTGAGCTGCGAGGCCATCGCGGGCGATCTCACCGATCCAGCCATCCAGGCGGCCCTGCTCGATCGGGAGCGTGTCGACGCGCTCATCAACAACGCCGGCATCCTGGACTCGCTCACCCCCGCGGCCGATGTGAGCGACGAGCTGTGGGACCGGGTGATGGGTGTGAACCTCACCTCGCCCTTCCAGCTCAGCCGGGCGGTGCTGCCCAAGATGATCGAGGCCGGCGGCGGCGCCATCGTGAACACCTGCTCGGCGGCCTCGCTGACGGGTGGACGGGCCGGTGCGGCCTACACCGCCAGCAAGCACGGGCTGCTCGGGCTCACCCGTGCCATCGCCTGGTACTACGGCGACCAGGGCATCCGCTGCAACGCTGTGGCCCCCGGCGCGATCCAGACCAAGATCGGCATGCGCGGGATGCCCCACGAGGGCGGCATGAGCAAGTACAGCAACTACTTCCAGACCATCCCGCCCATGGGCAAGTCGGCCGAGGTGGCACAGGCCGCCTGTTTCCTCGCCAGCGATCGCGCCAGCTACATCAACGGTGAGGTCTTGAGCGTGGACGGCGGGTGGAACGCCTATTGATCAGCCGGGGAACACCGACGTGAGCGACGATCAGGCCAACCGCATGCGGCGCTTCTGGGATCTGCCGGACGAGGTCGACGACCCGTTGTGGGCGGCCCGGCGCCGGCTGTCCCGTGCCACCCGAGGCTTGATGGAGGCCTGCCTGCGCTACGACGGCGAGGCTGCTGCCATGGACGCGGCCGCGGCCCAGGTCGAGGCGCTCGTCGCGGACCTGCCTCTCGGCCCCTCCGCCCTCGACGCCTTTCGCGCGGGGGCCTACTTCGAGCGGCCCCTGGAATACACCGATCGCTCCGTGCTCATGGGGCACTCCAACCCCTTCGCTCCCCCCATGGAGCCCACCTTCGAGGAGGGCATCAGCGTCTGTGAGCTGGTGCTCCCCGAGCGCTTCGTGGGCGCTCCTGGCATGGCCCATGGCGGCCTGGTGGCGGCCTGCTTCGATCAGATCTGCGGCCACCGGGTGGCCATGGCTGGCGCGGGGGGCTTCACCACACGCTTGACCATCACCTACCGCCGCCCCGTGCCGGTCCACGTCCCCGTTCGCTTCACCTGTGAGCTGGTCGAAGAGCGGCCGAACACCCTCCGCCTCGCGGCGAGCTGTGCCCGTGTGGCCCATGCCGACGAGACCCTCGCCGAGGCCCGTGCCACCTTCGTCCTGATTCCCCCCGACAAGGCCCGCGCCTTGATCTCGGGTCTCGCCCAGCAGTCCTGAGGCTCGCCATGTACGTCTCCCTGACCCCCGAACAGCAGGCCCTACAGGCCGAGCTGCGCGCCCTGGCCACCGGCCTGATGACGCCCGAGCTCCGCGCCGAGCTCGGCGACACCGAGGGGGGCGGTCCCCACTACCACCAGGCGGTCCAGCGTCTGGGACAGGAGGGCTGGCTGGGGCTCGGTTGGCCCGAGGAGCACGGCGGCAGAGGGGCTGCACCCATCGAGGAGTTCCTGTTCTTCGACGAGATGCACCGCGCTGGCTTTCCCATCCCCCTGCTCACGCTGTGCACCGTGGGTCCGTGCCTGCTCCAGTGGGGCACCGAGGCTCAGAAGGCAGAGCTCATCCCCCGCATCCTCGCCGGAGAGTGCCACTTCAGCGTGGGCTACTCGGAGCCGAGCGCTGGGACCGACCTGGCGAGCCTGAAGACTCGCGCCGAGCGCAAGGACGACCACTGGCTGGTCAACGGCCAGAAGATCTGGATCTCGCTGGCCGATCACGCCGACTACCTCTGGCTCGCGTGTCGCACGAACCCTGATGAGCCCCGCCACAAGGGCCTCAGCATCCTCATGCTGCCCATGGACAGCCCAGGCGTCAGCACCACGCCCATCCAGAACCTCGGCGACTCCAACATCCACGCGGTCTACCTGGAGAACGTGCGGGTACCCCTCGACAACCTCGTGGGGCCCGAGAACAAGGGCTGGCGCCTCATCACCTCGCAGCTCAACCACGAGCGGGTGGCGCTCATGATGGTGGGGCCCCTCGATCGGCTGCTGGGCGAGACCCGGGCCTGGGCGGCGGAGACCCCATCGGGGGACGGCGTGGTGCTGGACCAGCCCTGGGTGCAGCAACAGCTGGCCTGGGTGGACACCCAGCTCGAGGTGCTGCGGCTCCTCAACTGGCGGCAGGCCTGGAACCTGGGCCGCGGCGAGATCAAGCCGCAGGAGGCCTCGGCGCTCAAGGTCTTCGGCTCGGAGTTCTACGTGGAGGGCCACCGGCGCCTGCTCGAGGTGCTCGGTGCCGGCGGCGTGCTCCAGCGCGGCAGCCCCGGTGCCCTGCTCCACGGCGACCTGGAGCGGCACTACCGGGCCACCCTGGTGCTGACCTTCGGAGGCGGCACCAACGAGGTCCAGCGCGACATCATCAGCCAGGTGGGCCTCGGCCTGCCGCGGGCTCGGAGGTAGGAATGGACTGGGCACCCACCGAGATGATGCAGGCGGTCTCCGAGCTGGGACGGAAGATCCTGTCGACCAGCGAGACCCCCTTCGCAGACCTCGCCGAGGCCGGCTTCCTCGAGCTCGACGATCAGCTCTCGCTCACGGCCCTCCTCGTGGAGGTGGGCCGGGCGACGTCTCAGGCGCCCGTGCTGGAGACCCTGGTGCTGGGCGCGCCGGCGGCGGACGGCGAAGACGGTGTGCTCACGGCGGCGCTCCAGGGCGAGGGCTGGCGCAGCCCGCTGGAGACCCGGGTGGAGGCGGACGGCGCGGGTCGGCTCACGGGGGCCCTGAGCGGGGTGCCTGCGGCCTCGGAGGCGCGCGCCATCGTGGTGCCTGCGCGGCAGGGTCTCTATGT
>JAERSX010000891.1 GCA_016845285.1 Deltaproteobacteria bacterium
CCCCGTGGGCGGTCCCGACCGGACGGTCCGCTCCGCAGCGCTGGAGCTCACCGGTGGATCGGTGCAGCTCATGCGCCTCTCCCTCACCGATGTGATCGCTCCCGAGGAGCCCCCCGCCGACTCAGCCCTCGGCGGCTGACCCATCGTCGAGGCCGCGTGGTGCGGGGTTCTCGCCCAGGTCCAGCTCGAAGCGGTTGAGCGCCGGAGGCATGGGCTCGATCTGGAGCGGGGCACTCCCGCCCTCTTCGCCGCTCCCCTCGAGGAGCTCCGGGCCCGCATCCACCGGCTTCGAGTCGACGGTGTCCTCGACCTGCGTGTACAGCACCTTGGCCACGGCACCCGGCCGGACCGGCTCGTCGACTCGAAGGGCACGACCATCTGGCGACAGGCTGTAGGCCACGCTCACGCCGTCGACCAGCACGCCCTCGACCGACTCCGCCTGACGGCCCAGGGCGACGACAGGCGCGGTACGCTGGGAGCCCAGGGTGGCGATCTCCGCGATCACCTCGGCATAGTCGAAGGTGCTGCACAGATCCGCGGTGACCCCGCCCGAGGCCTCCGCCGCCGTGAAGTAGCTGGGCGGCAGGTCGGCCAGGCTCTCGCCGCACTCCACCTCGGGAGCCACGGCATGGACCCGGAAGCTCGAGAGCGTGTGGAAGTGGGAGAGGCGCTGCACGAGCGACTCGTAGGTCGGCTGGTTCTCCAGGAGCTCGTCCACCAGGTAGGCCTGGCCGGGCGCGAGCTCGTCGACGTGCACACCGGGGTCGTGGGTGTCCGAGATGAACACCACGTTGGCGGCAGCCCCCGGGCGGAAGACCGCTGCACGGGACCTCCGCTGCATGAACTGGGCGACGGCGTGCAGGCCGGCCTCGACACGCTGATCGGTGAGCGCCAATTGGGTGTGGGCCCGCAGGCAGAGCACGCCCTGAGCGTTTCTCTCACCCGGCTGGAACCACGCCTCGCAGCCCTCCTCGCGCAGGTGCGAGGCGTGCTCCGGCGGCAGCAGCTCGCGGTAGGCAGCCAGGCCCTCGGCATCGACGAGGCGGAGGAAGCCGGGGGCGCTGAGGAAGATCTCGCGGCTGTGCACCGCGGGGTGAAGCTGGCTGGCGTTGCCCCGGACACCGGGTGTGGTGTTCATGACAGCGATGCGCGCGTCCGACGGCCACACCGCTGGATCGGCCAAGCTGTCGATGCCGGCCCGAAAGCGGCCCAGGGCCTCGCCCATGGACACGGAGTCGTCGATGACGAACAGGAAGTCGGTGACGGGATTCTCGCTGCCTTCGCCCACCTCGTGGAGTTCCTCCACCATGCCGCTGGGCGCATCCTCCCAGCCCGCCAGGGCGCTTCCGCCAGCGTGCTCCGACGGCTCCATCTCCAGGGCGTCACCCAGCTCCGGATCGACGGAGGGCAGCGCCGTGTCGAGGGCGGACAGGGTGTAGTCCGGGCCCTCGCAGCTCAGCAGGGTGGCCGCGACAAGGATCGCAGTGCGCATGTGGACCTCCATCGACGTCGCAGCGTAGACCTTGGACCTCACGTCCGCCCCATGGTTCACACCACGCGGTAGATCATGTGGCGCTGCGCGCCCTTCCTCTTCATCTGCACATCGAGCTTCTTCTTCTTCTTGAGCCGATTCCACGCACCCAGCGCCTGGCTCATGTTGGTGATCTCGCGGCCGTTGATCGAGGTGATGACATCCCCCGACCGGAAGCCAGCCTGGTGCAGCGGACTGCAGCGGCGGACGCGGCGCAGCTTGAAGCCGATCACCTGGCCACTGTCGTCTTCGGCCCACCCCACGACGGCCAGCTTGGCCGCCTTGCTGAGGTTGCCCATGTACTCCTTCATGAGCGCCTTCTCGACGTCGTAGCTGGTGCTGCTGCGGGCCTCGAGGCCCTCGAGCAGCTCGCACTGCTTCTTGCCCTCCTTCGAGCTGGCATCCTCGCCGTCGCCGCCGGTTCCCTTTCCGCCTGCGCCCGCGGCGGCCGCCGCACGCTTCGCCTCGAGACGGGCGAGGCCGGACTCGCGCAGGCGCTGACGACGCTCTGTCGGAGCCTCCCGACGAACGCGCACCGGCTCTTCAGCCACGGGCTCAGGGGCCGACTTGCTCGGGGCCGCCGCCTCTTCCACCGCCTTGGGCTCGGGTGACGGGGCGGGTGCCGCCTGCAAGGCGATGCTGACCTCGCGCACAGGCAAGGGCTCCAGCTCCACCGCCTCGGTGGTGGGAACCCACAAGGCCATGCTCAGCGGAAGGCCGAACATGAGCGCGGAGAAGCCGCCGGAGAAGCCGGCGCCGAAGGTAGACCGCAGCATTCGTCGCAGCACGCCCATGGTGAACTCCCTGGTGAGGGTCCACCTTCCGACGCGCAGCGCGCGCCCCCCATTCAGGGGGAAGCGTGCTCCGCTGCAGCCACCCTCTCAGGCAGCGCGCCACCGGGTCAGGTTGGGGTGCAGAACGCCCGACTCGAGGTACACGCCGGAGAGCTGCGCGATCACAGCCCGGAGGCGGCCGTCGGACAGTCCTGTGCGCTCACGCAGCCATCCCAGCGAGACGGGTGCGAGAGAGCTTGCCAGCCGATCTCTCAGCACCGCCTCGACCTGCTCTCGCTCGGTGCGCTCGGGTGCCTCGGCCGGATGACGCAGGAGGGAGTCGAGGCGATCGAGGAGGGCGGCCTGGAACCGCTCGGCCAGACCCGGATCGGAACGCAGGGCTGCTTGGAGCTGGGCGGCGTCCACGCGCTCGATGTCCACCTCGTCCGCATCCACCACAGCCCGCTCCCGGTAGCGACCATCGGGTCGCGCCGCGGCGGTGCCGAGCAAGGCACCGGGGCCCACCCGACCGAGCGAGTGGACGCGTCCGTCGGCGTCGACGCGCTCGAGGCGCACACTGCCACGCACGATCTGGAAGGCTGCATCGGCCAGCTGACCGGACTCGTAGATGCGCGTCCCCCTCGGCAGCACCTGCCGCACCGGGGTCCTCACAAGTGGGCGCCAACCCGACTCGATCAACGACTCTGGGGCCGTCGCGGCGAAGGCCTGGATCCAGGCCCCGCGGCGCCGATGTGGCCAGGCCGCGACGACTGTCGAGACAGGGGCCACACCTTCAAACCACAAGGAGTCAGCGCCTCGCTCACGCGCTTCGCGCAGCACGGTCTTCACGAGCAGCTCGACCATGCCCGGCCGATCGCTCAGCTCACCCAACACGATCCCGTCGCAGATGGCGGAACCAGGTGTGGGAGCCGGAAAGTCCTGGGAGCCCTCTCCGGCGAAGCGGAGCCGTGCGGTGGCGACGACGCGTCCTTCGTGGACCGCCACCACCTGCTGGGTGTCGGGCCAGGCATCGGCCAGCTCGACCTGCTGCCGCAGGCCGTAGACCGCCTGCCGCAGGCCGTCGTCGAGAGCAAAGCGGAGCTCGATCATAGTCCGGCCCGCTCACAGATCGCGTCGTAGACCGAGGCATACAGCTCGAGGCTGTCCCTCGCGTTGCGCACCACGGCACGCTCCTCGGCCGGGGTGCGGACGTACCGCTCGATGATCCGTGCATCGTCGACGACGTGCGCCGCATCCAGCATGGCGTGACGCGAGAAGAAGCGCATGGCCTCCACAGGCAGGTCGAGGGTCTCCTTCAGCTTCCGCATGGCCTCGCCGGCGGCCTGGGCGGTGACGCCCTCCATGGCGTACTCCAGACCCAGGATGGCCTTCGGCTCCAGGGAGGTCACCGTGTAGAACTGGTAGGCGATGAGCGCTGAGGTCTGGGCCAGGGGGACGCTGTTCCGGACCGAGTCGGGGTCGACACCGAGCACCTCGAGGTCTTCGAGGGCCCAGAGGTCATGGCCCGCCTCCTCGTAGGCGTGCCGGAGGAAGCGATCTCGGAGTCCCCTGTCGCCCCCGCGGAGCCCCTGGGCAGCCATGCGCAGGTGGATCGGCGTGTTGCGGACGAAGTGGTAGGTCTCCTGGAGCAGCCCCAGGTACAGACCCCGGGTGGCGCGACCCGAGTCGATGGCCCTCACCA
>JAERSX010000892.1 GCA_016845285.1 Deltaproteobacteria bacterium
GGCCTGGAGTGCGTGTGGTGGCGGGGGACCGAACACGAGGCCGTCCTTGCTTCAGGTCCGGTCGATCTGGTGGGACGCCTGGAGCTCAACCGCTGGAAGGGGCGGGAGCGACTGCGGTTCACCGTCGAAGACGGCCGGAAGGCTCAGGGCTGAGAAGGAGGCGTGGGCAGCACCGCCGCAGGCTGCTTGGCCATCTCCTTGAGCGTGGTCACCAGGTCCTTCTCCTGGGCATTGCCGGGAGGCGTCAGGTCAAAGGCATCCGGAATGCGGCCGAGCTCGTCCCAGGTGTGGATCTCCAGGGTCGCCCGCCAGCCAATGGTGGGCGCCTCGATGTCGATCTCCTCGGGCATGCGGCTGTTGCCCACCCGCATGAGGTCGTTGTAGGCCACCCGGAGCACCTCGGTGCCGTCGTCTTCTTCGCCCATCTGGAGCAGGCTGACACGGCGCAGGAGCTCGTGCTGTGGGTCGACCGCAGCACGGACCCGGAGCCCCTCGGCGGCCTGGAAGACCACGCGTACCGCGCCGTCCGGATCGGCCCCGAGGTCGACGATGGGAGCACCGTCGAGGGGCAGCGTCCCGGTCAAGAGCGAGATCAGGTCGGTGATGGCGACCGTGCCTCCAGTGAGCTCACGCAGCACGGCCACAGCGTCATCGCCGCGGAAGAAGGTGGCATCGCGCTGGGACCAGCAGTGGAGGGCCTTGCCGTCCGAGGCAAGGATGAACAGCGGCGTGCCCACAGGCCCGTTGACCTCGATGCGGAGCTTGTCCGGGTCGAGCAGGATCATCGCCCCGCTGGTGGTGCCGCTGAAGTCAGGGCCCTGCACCTTGATGGCGAAGCGAGCCTGGAGCGCGAAGGGCACGGAGTGTTCCCGCACACGCTCCACCAGGGCGCGGGCTTCCTCCTCACCTTCCTGGAAGCGACCCAGCCTACGACGGCGGCAACCCGCCAGCACCAGGCTAGAGACCAGCACGAGGGCCTGTCGGCGGCTGAGTCCGGGGGCGAGGGTCGTCAGAGTGGGTCTCGCGAGGCCGCCGTCCGGGCCTCCCCGAGGCGCTGACGGAGCTGAGGGTCGTTTGGGTGCAACCTGCTTGCATCCTCTAGAAGGACCAGGGCGTCTCGGACCTTCCCCTGCTGGAGCAGCACGCGGGCGGCGATGTCCAAGACCCAAGGATCGATGGGATGCCCCTCGAGGGCCGCCTGGACATAACGCCCTGCGTCACGGCGTCGCACCTGGTCCTGTGAAGAGACCGATGCAAGCGACTCCTCCACCAGCACGAGCTGAGCCCAGAGATCTCCCGGCGTGTCTGCCAGGCGGTCCCGGGCGGCCTGAGCGGCAGCGGTCAGGCCGTCGGTCTCGATGCGAGCGCGCCAGGCCTGGCCAGCGGAGACGACGGGGGCCGCGGCGGGCCACGAGGCGAGCTCGGAGAGGCGGGGATGGCGCGGATCCCGCTGGCGCAGCTCGGCGAGAAGGGCATCCGCTCGTTCGACTTCGCCCAGCTCACGATGGAGCACGATGCGCCGCTCGAGGTCGTCCGACGACGAGCCACCGGTCAGTCGGGAGATGCGCTCGAGGGACCGAAGCTCGCCCGGCCGATCCCCCAGCTCCTGGCACCACCGGGTCAGCAGACGCGGCGCCAGCTCTCGTCCGGGTGAGGCCGCCACCGCACGCCGCAGGGCCTCACGGGTGGACCAGCGGCGGTTCAGGGAACGACCAAGAGCCACGAACAGCTCGAGGGCGCCAGGGTCGGCTGGATGACGGCCGAGATGTCGCTGGAGATCGCTGAAGGCGGCCTCGGAGCGACCCAAGGCGTGGGCCCTGCGACCGCGCTCAGCCAGGGCATGGTCCTGCTGAGGGGCGGGGTCAGGCCAGGCATCGAGCAGGGCCTCGGCGCGCCTCCTCTCTTCATCGCCCCCGAGATCGAGGAGCACGTCGATGCCACCTGCCCGGGAACGCCATCCACCACCGGTCTCGGCGGCGCGCTCGTAGTAGCTGGCGGCGCCCACCTGATCGCCCGAGAAGCGCACGACCCGGGCCAGATCGAGCCAGCAAGACCCACAGTCGGGGTCGCGGCGGGTGGCCTCCTCGAGATGCTCTCGCGCCAGGTCGAGCTCACCGCGCTCCAGGAAGGCCCGTCCCAGGCGGCGACGCAGCCAGGCGCTTCCAGGGTCGAGGAGGACCGCCTCACCCAGGGCGGCAACGGCGAGGCGATGGTCACCCCGTGCCAGCGCCAGCTCACCGCGGAGGGCCGCTGCCCGGCTCTGGGACGACGCACCGACATCCTCGGTCTGATGGCGCACAAGCCCCGGGGGTGGAGCCACGCGGACCGTCCGCGGACCGCACGCCACGAGCATCGCGAGCCCCGCCGCACAGGCGGCCCTCACCGACACTCAGCCATTGGGCAGCTCACGCTCCCAGAGCACCCGGGCCCCGTGGTTCACAGGCAAGACGGTCGCCGCCAGGCACACCACGGCGACGAGGACGAGCGGCCCACAGACACCGAGCCACTCCACACCGGAGATGGCCTGCTCCCGCACCTGGGATCGCAGCACCAGGTAGGTGGGTATGGCCTCGAGGGCCACGACCAGGAAGACCAGCGAGCTGGCAGCCACCATGAAGACCAAGCCGGCCGGGCCCTGGGCCACCCGAGCAGCGTTGTCGGCCTTGAAGTCTGCGAAGCGGGCGCCCAGGCCCACCGCGATGCCCGAGATTCCGAAGCCGAGGCAGACGGCTGTTCCCGCAGCCATGGCGATGATGAAGGGACCGGCGCCCAAGATGGCGGTGCTGGAGACGGCGAGCACCAGCCCCGTCCCGATCATGAGGCCGATGCTCGGCCACACCTTGGCCCAGAGAAACTGACGAGCCTCGATGGGGCCCGTGCGGATCACCCAGAAGGCCCTGCCCTCGTTGGAGACGGCCGTGAACTGGAAGCGGGCCGACACCGCCGCCATCACGAAGCCCACCAACACCAGCACCATGTAGGCCAGGCCATTGCGCCAGCTCGTCATCCAGGGCCCGCGGACCACGTCGACCGGGAAGGCGGCCACGCTCGCCAGCACGATGGCCACGATGGCCCCCACCAGAAAGACCTGCGTCCACTGGGAGGGGTCGCGGAAGAAGACCTTGACGTCCTTGATGACGATCTCGCGCGCCACGGGCGACAGCGGCCGCGTCCAGATCTCCAGGACGCGATCGAGCCAGCCTGCTCGTGCAAGGCGGGCCACGCGGGCTTCCTGGGCCTTCGCCCGGCCCTCGTCGTAGACCGCACTCGTGATCCAGCGGGCGATGCCCGTCGCCGCGATGGCCCCGGCCACCAGCAGCCCCACCTGGTCCCAGGGCATCGGCCGCTCCATGAGAGCGGCGATGAGGACCTCAGAGGCCCAGCGTGGGGGCGCCAGCAAGGGAACGGGTGAGTCGACCGCGGCCACATAGGCAGCCACGCTCTCGAAGCTCTCGGCATCGAGCAAGCGCTCCGGGCGGATCAGCCGGAGCATCACGAAGGCCACCCCCAGGGTGAGGATGCCGGCCAGGACCACCGCCTCGCGCAGGCGCCGCGCCGGGAACACCCGCACGAGGATGCTGGCCGTGGCCACGCCCACGGCTGCGGCCATGAGCACGAAGGCAGGCACGGTCACCAGCGCCATCAGCACGTAGGTCCAGCCAGCCTCGTAGGCCACGCCATAGGCCACGAAGATGGGCAACCCGAAGAGCGCCATCATCCAGCTCGACTGCCCCAGAGTATCGAGCAGACGGGAGAAGTGGAACGTCTCCCGACGCACCGGGAGCGAGAGGACGAGCTCCAGATCATCCGAGATGTAGAACGTGCTGAGCGCCGTCACCACGTTGCTGAAGCAGAGCAGACCAAACAGCGAGAGCAGGGTCAACTCGAGGAGCTTGCGGGTGATGATCGGCCCGAAGACCTCGACCTCGTGGAAGGTCGTCACCAACCAGCCCATCATGCCGAAGAGCCCGATCCAGAAGACGAGGCCCATGGTCGCGAAGACGGCCAGCGTGACGCGCTCGCCCCGACTCGCGCGGAGCCATCGGTTCTGCGCCCCTCGGAATCGGGGCCACATCAGGGCGCGGAGGTGGGCCAATTAGTCTGCCGGCTCCCAGGGGCCCGCGTTGGCAGCCTCACCCTTCTTGACGGTCTTTCGGATGTACGCGCGCAACAGCTTGTTGCGCTGGGCACCACCCACCAGAGCCCGTAGATCCTCGTACAGCGCCGGGTCGCGGGCCAGCAGCCCCAGGGTGCCATCCCCGCTCTCGATGGCCTCCGACGTAGCCCGGAGGGCATCGGCGGTGGCGGCAAGATCGTCGATGAGTTGGGCCTTCTCAGGATCGTATATGACCGAGTGGAGGAGCGACTCCTCGTTCTTGAGGTCGGTCGTGAGCTCGTGCAGGGCGCTCGCCAGGAGGCTCAGCTCCTCGGCCAAGGCGGCACCGTCGTCGCCGTAGATGAGCTCGTTGGCCAGGCCGTCGCCCGTTCGGACCTCTTCGGCCACATCGCGGAGGCTGCCGCTCATGGACTCCAGGTTGGTCAGGGTGCGGTCGACCTTGCCCGTCATCTCGTCGTCGTAGACCAGGGCGTTGACGAGGCCATCACCCTCCTTGGCCTCGCGGAGCAACTCTTCGAGGTGATCGAAGCTCGTGGCCAGGCTGGCCTGTGCGGCATCCTCGTCGCGGCCCAGCATGAGGTCCACCTTGTGGCCGATGCTGCTGGTGCTGTTGAGGATGTCGGTGACGCGGGTCTGGTACGCCAGGAAGTCGATGGCGGCTCGGGTGCGGATCCAGTCGCCATCTTCCAGGATGGGCTCGTCCTTGCTGCCCATGCTGATGGCGACCTTCTTGTCTCCGAGCACGCCGACCGTGTCGATGCGCGCCTCGGAGTCTCGCCGGATGCGCTCCTGGTAGCGGCTCATGAGCTTCATCTGGACGAAGATCTCCTTCACACCAAGATCGTCGCTGACCTGGATGGAGCTCACCTCGCCCACCTGGATCCCCGCAAGCTCGACCACCGAGCCCTCCTTGAGTCCAGCGACGTCCTGCCACGAGCCGTTGAGGGTGTAGCGGTCCTCCAGGAGGTCGCTGGAGCCACCCAAGACGAAGAGGGTGACCGCCATCGCCAAGGTGAGGAAGGTCACGAACAGACCCACACGGATCTCACGCCGCCCCGCGCCACCGCTCATGGATGGCCGCCCCGGTCGAGGGTCAAGTCCTGTCTACGGCACATCGGCCGGCTCCCGGAGGCATGCGGGTGCGACTATACAGCGGCACAGCGGGTCACCG
>JAERSX010000893.1 GCA_016845285.1 Deltaproteobacteria bacterium
ATCGGCGTACTTGGACATCTTGAAGAACCAGTTCTTCTCGGTGATCCACTCCACTGCCGTGCCGCTCTCCGGGCACTTGCCGTCGACGAGATCCTTCTCGGTCCAGAAGCGCTCGGACGAGGTGGAGTACCAGCCCTCGTAGTCCGCGGTGTAGAGGTCACCGCGCTCCTTGAGCCAGGTCAGCACCGCCTGGACCACCTCGGTGTGTCGACGCTCGGTGGTGCGGATGAAGTCGGTGGCCTCGATGTCGAGCACCGGCAGCAAGGCCTTGAACGGCTCCGACAGCTCGTCGACATGAGCCCGGGGGCTGAGCCCGCGCGCGTTGGCGGCCTCCAGCACCTTCTGACCATGCTCGTCGGTGCCCGTCAGCAGAAAGCCAGCCTGACCGTTCAGGCTGTGCCAGCGCCGCAACACGTCGGCGGCGGTGGTGGTGTAGGCGTGCCCGACGTGGGGAACGGCGTTGACGTAGTAGATCGGCGTCGTCACGTAGAAGCGGGCCACGAGACCTCCGTTCGGCCCGCGCACTACGGGCTGAGCGGCGTTTTGTAAGTCCACGTCTGAGCGGTCGCAAGGAGACCGACCGGCACGGTATCGATGCCTGTGTTGTGGCCCGATGGCCACCGCGATAGCCCGGCCGCCATGGTGCGTGCCCTCGGCTACTCCCACGATCCGTTCGATCCCGCAGATCCGGGCAGGCTCTGCCGTGGCCGCGAGCGCTGGATCGAGTCCTGGCCGCTCGAGCCTGGCGGCAACCTCCACCGGCTGGTGATCAGCGGCGCCACCTTCAGCGACGACAGCGCCCGCGACGCCAAGCGGGGCCTCAGCTTCTCCGGCTTGAGCCTGGGCGAGGTGCTGAGCACCCTGACCGACGGACAGCCACTGCTGGCATGCGCCGAAGAGGGCCACGCCGAGCGCGTGCCCGAGGAAGCGGTCAGCGTCGAATACGTCGAGCACTCCCAGCCGGGAGGCCCGCTGCGTGGGTGGTCGGCGCGCTGGAGCATGCTCTGCGAGACCCCCGGCGCCATCAACCACGCCGTCGAGTGCGGCGCCGACGTCTTCCTGTTGGCCAGCGATGTGGCACCCAGTGACACCGGGACGGCACGGGGCTCACTTCCCCCAGAGGCCGACGAGCCAGACGCCGCCAAGGGCCTGCCCGAGGCCGTGCGCGAGCAGCTCTTCCTGCTCATGGGCTTCCGCCAGATGCGCTTCCCCACTCGGCGCTTCCAGCCAGCCGCACTGCCCGATCTGCTCGGTCAGATGAGCCAGGTGATCCTGGTCCACCAAGACAAACACGCCCCCTGCCTCGCGCTCTACCGCGACGGCCCCTTCGAACAGCCAGAGCGCCTGAGCGAGCTGGCCACCGACGTGGGCGCCCTGCCGGTACCCTTCGCCATCCCGCCCATGCTGGCCCGCTGGGATCGCGCGCTGTGGGAGCTGAGACAGGAGTGGCAAGAGGTCGAGCAGGGAGAGTTCCCCGTACCCGCCTCTCCCGACGACGCCCCGAGCTGGGGCCGTGCTCGCCAGCGCGCGCGCGCTCCCTCCAAGCCCGCCGAGGAATAGGTGGAGCCCCTGCGGCGCTGAGCAGGAGGTGCCCCACCCCGGAGGCGGCATGTCATTGATCGTCCACGTCTTGTCCGCCGTCCTGTTGCTCTCCGCGCCCGCCTTCGCCGCCGAAGGCGAGGCCCCCTGGATGACGCCGGGGGCGGCAGAAGGCATCCCCTGGGGAAGCTCGAGCCAGCCCATCGACGCCGTGCCACGGCCCCGCGACTACTACCTGCCAGACGCCGGCTACATCGGGCGAAGCTCGACCGATCGCCCCGATGATCTCGAGCTGTCCGCCGGAGTACCTGCAGGCGAGCGCCGCTTCCTGCGGTACGTCAACGGCCAGCTCGTGGACGCCTGGCAGGTGCGGAGCGGGTCGCTCGACACCCACGACTTCGAGATCGCCGGGGACGAGGCCTGGGTGGGTCCGGTGCTCGGCCCCGCCGACGACGGCTATCGCTCCTTCGGCATCGGGCGGAGCTGGACACTGGGTGACCGCACCGTGCTCCACTGGACCGACCGGACCAGCGATCTGCAGATCCTGGCCAGCCGGGCCACGCCCACCGGTGCCTACGGAGTGGTCCGTGCGGCCCCCCTGGTTCCCGGCGGTGCCGGCCGCGCAAAGGCCCGCATCAAGGGCCCGCTGAAGGACTGGGTGATGCCCGCCGCCGACTACCTGTCGGGCTGTCTCGAGAACGCACCCAAGCCCGTCGAGGCCGAGGTGTGGCTCCAGTACGACGCCAAGGGCCAGCCCGGGAAGATCCGAGCCACCACCGATCAGCCAGCGCCGAGCATGATCGAGTGCTTCGCCTCTGCGGTGGTGAAGACCTCGGCGCCTCCCAACACCAAGGGCAGCTTCACGGTGCTGCGGATCCGCTAGCCGGATCTTCGGCGGGGACGGCCTCCGTGGGGTTGCCGTCGAGGTAGCCCAGCGCCTGCAGGGCGCTCATGGTCTCGGTGCTCATGGTGGCGGTGCGATGGGCGGGAGCCGCCTGGTCCCATGCAGCGATGAGCTGGGCCAGGGCCTGGGCACGCGGCGGTGCATCGAGGGTGGGCTGACCCGGCGCGAGGCGATGGAGCGTGGCCCGTCCCCCGTCGAGCGGGCTGCCCACCAGCATGGCCCCCTGCTCGACCACGGCTCGCTCGAAGGGGAGGTTGTTCCAGAGGGTGTCCGACTCGGCCTCGATGGGCTTGGTGGCCTCGGCGAAGTGGGGCACATCTGGCAGGCGCCCCCCCTTCCACAAGGTCGCGAGATCCTGACCATCGCCATGGGCCGTGCCCAGACCAGCATGCTGGACCACGGTGGACGCCACGTCTTGAAGACGCACGGGCCGCTCCACCACCATGCCGGGTGGCAAGGCCAGACGACCCGCTCCCCAGAAGACCAGGGGCACGTGGATCGCGGTGAGATCGACGTCTGGACCGTGGCTGTAGGGGGTGCCACGGGCATCGTCGAGAGCCTCTCCATGATCGGAGAACACCACCACCAAGGCATCATCGAGTCGGCCGCGTTGGCGCAAGCCGTCGAGCAGGGCGCCCAGCTGCTGATCGGCCCAGGCCACCTGCGCCAGGTAGAGCGCCCGGGCGTGCCGTGCCTGGCCGAAGGGGAGGGTGCCGGCGAGCCAGTGCTGGGTGAGCCAGCCCACGCTCTGCATGGAGCCGTCGACGGGCCCCTCGTAGGTGGGGCGGACGAAGCGGGCGACCAGCTCTGGAGGCGCCGTGAACCACGGCATGTGCGGGTCATAGTAGTGAGCGAAGAGCAGGAGATCACGACCGGGGTCGGCCTGGGCGTCGACGAGCGCCAGGGCCCGCTGGCTGACCTCCTTGCCGTCGCGGATCACCATGCCCCCCGGCGGCTGGGGACCGAGGTCGTCGTAGGCATCGAAGCCGCGCGACAGGCCCATGCCCGCCTCGAGGGCGCTCGAGCCCACCACCGCCAGGGTGTCCCAGCCGGCGTCGGCGAAGCGCTCCGTGAGCAGCGGGACGTGGTCCTCGATGGGGTAGCCGTTGCGGACGACGCCGTGGCGGTGGGGATCCATGCCGGAGAAGACCGAGGCGTGCGAATTGAGCGTGGTGGGCGCGTGGGCCAGCGCCCAGGCAAAGCGAACGCCGCCTTGCGCCAGGCCGTCGACCACGGGGGTGCGGGCCTTCGGACGCTCGTCGACCGGGAACTCCGTCCGCCAGTGGTCCTGCTCCTGGTAGCAGGACAAGGCATCGGCCCGGGTCGTGTCGAAGCTGACGAGCACGATGGTGCGACCGGGCTCCGCGCTGGGCTCACCCGGCGCGGGCGCGGACACCTCGCCGGAACAGGCAACCAGGAGGGTGGACAGCAGGACGCGGGACATGACCGCTCCTATCGTCCGGAGCCCCAGGGCAAGGGCGGCAGGGGACAGCCCTCGCCCTCGCCACCGACGCGCCAGGCACGAACCGTTCCGGCGGAAGCGTCTGGGGGGCCGAGCAGCTGGTCGAGCCAGGCGCCGATGTCTACGCTCCCCGCGAGCTCTCCGTGATGCAGCACAGCAGCGAAGCCGGCCAGCTCGAGCTGCCCGAGGTCTGCCGCCGCACAGGCCTGATCGCGAGGGCGCACCGGCGTCACCGGCTGACCCTTGGCCACGCGGCGCTGGAGCTGAGCCGCAGATCGAGCCAACCAACTCTCGGAGAGGGCCCCGTCCCGGGCCGGTGTGTCCTCACAAGAGATGGGGCGCCCGTGCTGGCGCTGCCACAGCAGGTAGGGGCCGAAGACCTGGCAGCCGTCCAGCGTGTCCAGTGCCAGCGGGAGCTGGAGGAGCGCGCCCTCAGGCAGCTCGGCCACCACCTCGGTCAGGCCGGACGGCAGGTCGAGCTGGAAGGCGCGCGGCGTCTCGGGCTCCCAGCCTCGCGGCCAGCTCGCTTGGTCGAAGAGCATCAAGGGCAGGGCCACGATCACCCCGATGCGCACGGGCCCTCCCCGCTCCCACACAGCCGCGGCCCCGTACGCCGCCGCGACGGCCAGGGGGAGCGGCGCGAGGCACCCGAGGCGAGACCAGCTGCGCATGGCCCGGATGGGCGGGACCAGCCACTCCAGCACACCGGCCGGCAGCAACAAGGCCGCCTCGGGGCGCGGCGCCACGCCGTCCCAGGTGTAGAAGGGCCCCAGCGCCAACACGGCCAGCACCACGCCGAGGGCCAGCCACCCTCGCGCCCGGGGCACCACGACGGCCCCCACCACGGCGCATGCCACCAGGACCACGCCCACGTAGCCGGCCTGCTCCGCCTGCAACGTGATGGTCCGTCCACCCAGGCGCAGGGCATCGGCCAGCGCGAAGCTCATGTCGACGAAGGGAGACGGTGGGGCGAGGCCATCCTCCAGGCTGTGGGTGGCGGGCGGAGCGCTGGCCAGGGCCCAGGCTGCCGGCGACGCGGTGAGCAGCGCCCCGACGGCCACGATGACCAGGCGGCCCACGCTCCGCACCCGCGGCAGCCCCCGGGCCAGCAAGAGGGCGGCAGGCACCTCGACCAGGGCGGCAAAGAGCGCGAGGTAGCCGCCACCCAGAGCGACACCGCCGAGCGTCAGCGCCGCCAACGACAGCCGACCTGGCCGCAGCTGCTCGCCGCGCAGCGCGTCGTGCAGCAACGCGAGATGGAGCGGCATGAGCGCGGCGGGGAGCAGCTCGGTGCGACCGAGCAGGGGGAACGCCAGGGCCGTGCTGGATGCGAGGAAGCCCACAGCCAGCACCGCGGCGCCCGCCGCACGCCCGCCGCCAGGCGCGAAGAGACGCCCGCCGAGCAGGCCCACGCCAGCAGCTCCGACCACCAGCCAGCCGAGCACCATGCCGTTCCAGGCGAGGCGCGCCCCCTCGGCACCGCCACCACCCAGCGCGTAGAGCGGGGCGAAGAGCCCCATGTTCACGGGGTCCATGAGGTGCTCACGGAAGCCGCCCGGGTGTCCCACCTCGGCCACACGCACGAGGGGTCCGTGGGTCCACAGGCCGTCAGCCACCGCCCAGAGTCCCCACAGATGGGGCGGCGCCTCCGCACAGGGGCTGCCCACCAGGCCTCCATCGACCAGGGCCGGGCCCAGCAACCAGATGGCCACCAGCAGGGCCACAC